>JBNKYI010000427.1:0-2471 GCA_050300815.1 Fibrobacterales bacterium | reverse complement strand
CTTTGCAAGTTCAAAAAAGAGTTCTCTCTTTAAACGACTCTATCGCTACAGAAAAAGATCTCGACCTCAAACCCTCCCTTCCCTTTGCCATGGGGGTGACCCTTAAACTGTGGGACGGTCTTTTACAAATCGATGGAGCCAAAGTTTTTAAAAGTCGAGAAGTCTGGAATTCATTCCCCTCTTATCTTCAATCTTACGAACGTTCTTTAGAAGTCAATCGATACGCTGTCGGCTATCTCTTACAATCTGCAGCCTTTTTTTCTGTGGGATTTCGCATGTTGGCCTATCAAGTTTTTATTTCAGAAAGCCCTTGGCGGGTTGCAGATGAAGAACAAACTTCAGGCGACACTCTAACTCTCGTTGCGCCCCCTCCTCCCTTGTCTACGATGCATATTCACACCTTCGTTTTCCAGCCCAGCTTTACGCTACAAATCAGCGACTTTCACTTAAATTTGCAGCCCCAAATTCATCAGTCTCTCTCTGCTGAAAAAGAGATCCCCGATTCTCTGCAATCCAGTCTCTCAAGTCTGCAAATTCCCGGGCAAATCGATTTAGAATGGCACTCTCCTTTTATTCAAATTCAAGGCACTTACTGGTGGGGCAATTACCAATACAAGCTCCCTTGGAATATCAGCCCTTGGTATCACCTGAATATTCGTCCTCACTTTCAAATGAAGGGAAAAATAAAGTTGCAATCGCTCTATTTCGAAGCGGGAGGAGCGTGGATCGAAGGTCTGCAGGCCCCAGGCTCTCTCGCATTACTTTTCCCTAAAATTCCTTTCGTCGATACTCAACTTGACTTTATTCCTCTTCTTGTCGCGGGTCACACCTTCTCAGGGGCCTTGCAACCCTCAATAGAGCTCCATCTGTTTCCCCAAATCGCCATTGCTACGGAGATACACTATGGGTGGTAGAATACTCGCACTTTCTTTGTTATTCGCAAGTTTAACCTTCTCTTTTGAAATTCAACTCGTTGGAGTAAAAGATGATGTCGTTCTCAATGGGAATTCACTAACTGCATCTTTAAAAATAACCGCTTTACACGAAGGAAATTCTGTTCCCCTAGACTCTATTCAGACCCAGTGGTCTCCTGAGTGGGCTGCAAAAATAAGCCAGACAAACGATGAACAACTCGAATTGGAAAATCAATTCATTGGCCCTCTTTATCTAAGGTTTACCTATCACCAGCAATCCATTGAAAAAAAAATTGATGTCGCTCAAATCATTACTAAATCGAATACGCCTCTAAGTTTACAGATCGACTCTAGCGTTTATTTAACCATCAATCAAAGTCAGGTGACCCAAACAGATACCCTCTATCTCGAAAAAACCACTGTCGTTCCCCCTACCGTTTCAGCCCCAGCCATTCGTTATCAGCTGCTCAGCTCAGTCGCTGCCATTGACTCAATGCAAATCAGCAATCAAAGAAAGCGAACTCTGCAAATATTCCTGCAAGACTCAACAGGGTGGAGCTCAGAGAGCTCACTTCTTCCTTCACAAAACATGCCTCTCCTTTTTACAGGTGCCTTTGCCATCGCTCATCGTTCTTTCAACTCTACCCCCCAATTAAACCTGACCCCTCAAAGTTTTTCTCCTTTTTATGCACTGCGCGGAGAACAACCCGGCACAGAAATTCAACTGAATTATGAAGGTGCGAACGCCCCCTTTAGCCTCGAAATGATCATTGTAAATTCCGATGGCATTCTCGTGCGGCGTTTCTTTCACGGCAATCGAAATCTCGTTTCTGGGGTAACTAGCACTTGGTGGTTTGATGGCTTAGACCAAGATGGCAAAGCCTTGCGCAACGGTCGCTATCAACTCATTGTCAAATATCAAAGCGATTTAATCAAAGGCGTTGTCTTTAAAAACTTCGGAGTTTTTAAATGAGACACTCTTTTTTTATCCTTTGTTTTCTTTTGAGCCTGTCTTTTGCAAAAGCGCCTCAAGAACCCGTTAAGGTTTGGATCTACCAGAATAATTTTCAGGGAATCTCTTATTCTTGGTACCAACACTTCATCGCCAGTTTAAAGCTCGAATTGGCAAAAGAAAATTTTAATCCTCTTTCTAACGATGAAATTCTTTGGAAAGTCGATTCTTTAGGATTTAAATATTTGCCCGAGTGCAACACCGAAGGATGCTTTATTCAATGGGCCAATCGTCTAGAGTGCCCTATGGTTATTCAGCCCGAGATCTATTCTCGAGAAAAAGAATACCTGATTCGCATTCTCTCTTTTACGGTGAACCGCGATTCAACCCGTCGAGATTTCACCTACCTTGTGAAAAAAGAAACACCTGTCAAAGAAGTAATTCAGCAATGGATGAACGATGTAA
This sequence comes from Fibrobacterales bacterium, assembly GCA_050300815.1. Taxonomy (GTDB): domain Bacteria; phylum Fibrobacterota; class Fibrobacteria; order Fibrobacterales; family CAWVXU01; genus JBNKYI01. The sequence goes on along the minus strand of JBNKYI010000427.1, from coordinate 140 downwards.
AAGCTAAGGCCTCATCAAAAAATAGCGACATCAAACCCTACTCTATTCAAAACCAAAACATCCTCACCGCATTGTTAGGCGAAGCCATTGCCGGAGGACTTATCTTATGGAATTCTCTTGATTTTTACGTTAGTGATCCC
>JBNKYI010000426.1:0-2480 GCA_050300815.1 Fibrobacterales bacterium | reverse complement strand
ACAATAGGGAACAGTAAGGTGCACATGACGTCTTGTTGCACATATTAAATCTGATCCATCAATTTTAGATCCAATGCTATTCACATCTTACAAAAAACAGCTCCCCCACCATGGTTTGGAATTTTTGCAAATAACCCCCTGTCTCCTAATCTCCCTAATAGTGTTGGATCTGAGATTGATGGATCAGATTTAATATATGCACCAAGATGCCATGTGCACCAGATATGTTCTCTAAATAATGGAAACACAAATTAAAGCTAGGAAAAAGTTGAGAAAAAATAATGGACAAGATTATGTTTTTTAAGGAAAATAATCGGGTAATCCATTGGGACAGCTTCGGGTTCCCGATAATTCACGGAGAAATTATGAAAATCTTGTTGGTCGATGACTCAAATACGATGCGAAGAATTCAAAAAAATACGCTTAAGCAAATCGGCTATGAAGACGTTCTAGAAGCCGGAGATGGTCAAGAAGCCTTGGCTTCGCTTAAATCGAATCCCGATATTCAATTGGTCTTGATGGATTGGAATATGCCAAATATGGATGGAATTACGGCGCTGAAAACAATTAAGGGAGATGCTTCTCTTAAACACGTTCCAGTCATTATGGTGACTTCAGAATCTGAAAAAAGTCGCATTATTGAAGCGATACAGAGTGGAGCGGCTAACTATGTGGTCAAACCTTTTCAACCTGACACATTGAAAGAAAAAATTGTAGCGACCGTGGCTTAAATTGCTTTAATTGGGAGCTTTGAGATAAGGGATATAAGAGAGGTTGTCTTTTAAGGCGACCTCTTTTATTATAAACTGGCCTGATTGGTTGCTCTATTCTCCATAGAGAATCAGCACCAATCAATTAGGCCAGTTTGCAAATCTACTTTGAATCTTGACCTGCAAAAATGATCCATGCGGTAATGGCGGCAAAACCGACACTCACCCAGATCCATTCAAGAGGACTAGGGGCTTTAGAGTCTTGTGATGTTGGCGAAATAGACGAAGAGCTTTGTGGCAATTCGGCACTCGAAGAAAGCGCAAGGGGTTCTATTGACGATGAAGCTTCTATTGAACTACTACTCGTAATGATGTGAATTGATGAACTGGAGAGTAAGGTCACAGAGTCGACGGGCATAGGTGATGGAGTGGGAACTGACACTTCGTTGGTGTCTGAGACGAGACTGGGCAAACTGTCGTTAAGACTCTGAAGGGGTAACGAGTCGACTGAAGAAGAGGAAATACTCGAATCTGCAATGATAACCGCAGAAGAAATGCCCTCAGCCATAGGTTCGGTGATGATTTCTGTTGTATCTGATTCTGCTGAGCTTGAAGAGAGCGCTTGCGAGCTGCTTAGCTCAATCGAAGAAGATTCAATCGAAGAAGAAAGAGGAGTGGCTGGCTCTTCGAGCAAGGTAACCGCCTTTGCCAGACCTAAGGCCAGTAAAATCGTCCAAGATATTCTATTCAATGCCGATTTTTTCATGAAAAATCCTCTCCATTTTTTTCGTATTGTCCTGTACTTAAGAGAACCAAGGTGCAGGCTCTTTGGTACTTGATATGATTTGTTTCGAGCAGCAATTCAAGTTCGGGGTTTTCTGTGCCGGGATTAAAAATAACCCGGTTGGGCCGAGAGCGCAACAGTGCTTCATAGAAAGTAGGTTGCTGAGCTGGGCCAACGTATAGGGTCAGTGTGTGAATAGGGCCATCGACTTGGTCGAGAGAAGCTAGGCATTTAAGGCCGTGTATCTCGGGGCTTAAAGGGTGAATTCCTATAACGGGATAACCTTGGTCGAGCAAGCGAGCAAGCGCCAAGTAAGAGGTGCGTTCGGCTTTGGGAGAGGCCCCGAGCACGACGTGGTATCCTTTATTTTTTTCCACGGGCCATCTTCTTTAGGCGCGATTCGTAAAGGGCCCGGTCGGCGGCTTTAAGCTTGTCTACAAACAAAACCCCATTGAGGTGATCAACTTCGTGTTGAATACAACGAGACAGCATGCCATCAATTTTTTTCAATTCGACAGGCTGACCTTCGGCATTGATCGCCTTGACGGTAATCACTTCTGGACGTAAAACCTCAGCGAAAATTCCGGGAACCGAAAGGCACCCTTCTTCTATTTCCACAGGTTCTGATTCGGGAATAATCTCGGGGTTGAAGAGAATGTGCGGCTGTTTGACGGGATCTTCTTCGCGAGTAATATCAACGACAATCAGACGAATGCTCTCGCCGACTTGGGGGGCGGCTAAGCCAATTCCCGGCGCCTCATACATGGTTTCAAGCATATCTTCAGCGAGCTGTTTAAGTCTCGGTGTGACTTCGGATACGGGCTGAGCTTTTTTGCGCAACACGGGATCACCATAGGTTTTAATGTCCAGAAGTGCCATAGAAGACCTAGTCGATAAATTTGGCGATTGAGGTTTTTAGCACTTCAATGCGAGCGCCTTCTTCGAGAGTGAGCACAACGGTTTCTTCGCGAACGACGTGTACTTTG
>JBNKYI010000425.1:0-2493 GCA_050300815.1 Fibrobacterales bacterium | reverse complement strand
GTAAAGGAAGCGTTCTCGCTAGCGAAAATTGGTTGACTCAAAAGCATGAGCTTCTCTGTGCTGGGCTTGAAAAACAAGGCTTAAAAATGAAGCGGCGTTCTCTGATTTTGATGCCTGAAGCCATGACATGGCTATTCAAACCCGACGCCTTGCAACTCGAATTCAAACTCGAAGCAGGAAGCTACGCCACCACATTATTGCGTGAACTCTTTACCCTCGAAGAACCGAACCGTCTCTCAGCCAACCCAGAGCAATAAGCGACTTAATCTCGTCTAAATCTTTGGTTATCCAAAATAACTTCCCCTTTTTCTCCCCCTTGGCGAATGGGCAATCGACATTGAGTCATTCGATTTCCCATAGAAAGATTCGCCTGAGTCGCTGTAAAAAAGAGTTCTGCTTCGACGACATAAATTCCTTTTTTAGTGGCGCTAGGCCGAGGAGGGCTGACCCTTTGATTTTGCAACTTAAGCACCTGCCCCGTATTCGTTTCACAAAGCATACCCGAATCTTTGGGCAAATAACTCAGCGACAACCCACTCGCCCTCTCTAGGGCGATACGACATAGAACAATCGATCCCACATAACAATTCACTTCGAGCTCTGTCGATGAGGAGTCTGACGGAGTCGTTGGAGCTCCCCATCCCTCACTCACATCACTTTGAGACCGCTGTAAATACTCCGAAGGGCGAAAGGCCATATTTTCGCTGAGTTCGTCTTTGCGAACCACAAGCCGGTCTTCTAAAAAAAGCCGATCCTTAGCGACTTTAACAACCTGATACTCATACAGGTAGTCGTCCCCTACATCTCGATAACTCCCTAGGGCAAAATAATCCACATTTAACTTTTGCGATAACCTTAACATTCCACTGCGGTCGGGAGCGAGATTAGGGTTCCAACCCATTTTCAACATTTCGGCAATAAGATCAGGAGTTTTAATGAGCTGACCACTCTTTGCCGTTAGATTTCCCCCAGCAAGGTCGGCGAAAAAGTCTGAAAGTTCCGTGATTTTCCCATCAGGCCCCAGAGGAGGAAGCACCACAATCCTCGCATTTTGAGGGATTTGAGCTGTCACCCAAACAAAACTGACAATCGCTATACACAACATGCGATTCAAATTCATAAGTCCACTCCTGAAAGATTTGACTCGACAAATCCTCACCGCAACACATTACCCCTAGAATATAAAACTTCTCAAAGGATTTTAAATATCAGTGTCAAAACCCTCTCCTATTATTCAAAACAGGTCTGATTCGTTACACTTCTTCACATTTGACTTGATTACAAAAATAATCTTTAAAAAACGACTTTTAGTAAGTAAATTGTAAGCTTCTTTTTTAAATAGGAGCAACAATAATGGAAATGATTACCTCTTACATCGAACAATTTAAAGCAATGGGTGCAGCTAGCGGAATTTTTAGTCTACTCATTGCTCTGGCACTTGTCGGCTCTATCTGGAAAATTTTCGCTAAAGCCGGAGTCGCTGGCTGGAAATGCCTTATTCCCATTTACAATATCTATGTCATGCTCAAAATTTGTGGACGTCCGGGCTGGTGGCTTGTTCTCTATTGTATTCCCCTCGTAAACGTCCTCGTCGCCATCATCAATACTTTTGATATTGCTAAACGCTTCAATAAAGATGTGGGATTTGGCTTCGGCTTACTTTTCCTCGGGTTTATTTTCTATCCCGTTTTGGGATTCGGAAAGTCAGAATACACTCCCGCATAACTTCGCCTTTCTAGAAAGAGCCAAGGGTCAGCTTCTTCAGGGAATCTGACCTTTTTTATTAAGGTCTTTTTTATTAGAGAGAGCCACGGGCAGCCGTTTCAAACAAAATCCCGGCGGCTAAACCACCAAATCCCCACAGACAAAAATAGCGCGATATATAAGAAGCCTCCTCCTAATGTCTGCAAAAGTAACCCTTCGGGGATCGCCTTTTCATACACCACATAAGGAGTAATAATGTACTGGTCTAGGTTCGGGAAAACGTAATAAACGGCTTTTGCAAAGTAAGGAAAAAGACCGACGGTCTGCTCACCCCCTTTGGCCAACTTTTCACCGAGGGCCACTTGTCGCATTAAGTCTGTTGACAGATGCCCCGCCAAATAAAATCCAACGGTAAATAGCGAGCTTAGCACAGGAGTGCTGAAACTGCTAAATAACAGTGCCACCGAAGTAACCAAGGCGATTTCAACATAGAGTAAAAGCATTGCAAGGTAAAGTTTGGGTTGAATGGCATAATCTCCACTCCAAAGAATTGCTGTAATCACCAAAGCCATCAACACCACATGCACACCAATGACCATCATCAATCCCAAGTATTTTCCCAAAATGAAATGCCCTCGGGGAATAGGCTTAGCCAGCAATGTCAATACGGTTTTCTTTTGAATTTCAACGTGGGCACGAGTATGAGGAAATAATCAAGCTACGGTTTCTCCTGGGCCTCTAAAAGCTCATACAAATGCGATCAGGATCAAATGAGAAAAGAGAATGAAC
>JBNKYI010000424.1:0-2494 GCA_050300815.1 Fibrobacterales bacterium | reverse complement strand
TCTCATGTTGCATAAATTCAATAAGCTAATCTGCTAATGCATGATCCAAAGAATGGTCATTTGAAGAAGGAAAATTGGTCAAACCGAAGAGACATCAAGGTTCATGTGACTCGGCGTGCTCTTTTTCTCCTCACCATCACAGTTGCACGGTGGTGCTGCAGAGAGAGAGAGAGAGAGCGTCGGCAGCAATAGGCCTAGGCTTCACTCTTTGCCTTGCAAATTTCAAATGTATTCGCCCCTTGCTCAATGTGAAAAAAAACGAAATCAGAAAATATTTAAAAGAAAGTGATCAAGCTTGGTGTGAAGATTCGTCTAACCGAGATGTAAAGTTGCGCAGAAACTTTTGGAGAGCAAAGATCGAAAGAAATGCTGAGTTTGAAGCTCAGTTGCTTCGAATTGTTGAGGGAACTCGATTTTTGTTAGACAACGAAGAAGGGTTGTTGGCATTAGAGGCTTCGGTGCTTAAAGAGGCTGAGCAGATTCACTGGTCAGCAGGAGTGGATTGTAAAATTTCGGAAGATTGGGATGCTCAGCTGCTGCGACACGTGAGTCACTTGGGTCACAGATGGCCAAATCTGAAAGGAGTAGATTGTGAGCGCTTGATGAATTTATTGACTCAAAAAGAAGAGGTTGAAGTTGCAAAGAATCGATGGTTGAGTTTATCGAGAAAAGTCCTTTCGTTGCGAGATAACGCGATTCAAAGATCTTCTATTTCGACTTGTCTTAATGGCTATGGGAGATGTGTACTCGAAATGCCCCCTAGATATTATCTTTTGGAGCTCGTGCCTGAAGGCGTCGAAACACCAGAGGTTTTGTATAATAGCGCTGTCTTTAGTACTTTAGTCGACTTGAATGGTTTGAGGTATCCTCTCGACTTTAGGTTTCGACGTTCTGGAGACTGCTTCAGTCCTCGGAAATTGCGAAGTACAAAGCGAAGTTTGTTGAAGTTTTATTCAGAGAACAAATGGTCTCGGTTGGCCCGAAATGAGTGGCCTGTCGTAGCTTTTGAAAACCAAGTGGTGTGGATTCCTGGGCATGAAACGAGTGATTTTTTTAAGGCCGATGAAACGAGTTCTCGGCGAGCAATATTGAGAATGGTATGTCAAATAAGAATTTAAATGGTCCTGAAGGGCCTCAAAACAATCTAGGTGGCGGGCAGCAACCTAAACGCAGTCGAAATTTTGTCCTCATTTTGATGGCATTGGTCATGGTTTTGCTTCTCTTGCAAATCTACTCTGGTGGAAACCAAGGTGAAGTGATCGAAAGAACGGCCTTTTATCGAATGATGAATGACCCTAGCGTCTTAGTTAAAGAACTCTCTTTACAACAGACTCCCGATGCGATTGTTGTACAAGGTACACAGCTTTTGACGGGTGGAGAAAAGTCAGAGCAAAGCTTTTTTAGCACGCAGAGAAAAGAAGGCCAGACCGAAAGAAGTTTTACCACGTTCCTTCTCGACATCTCTGAAGATATGATCGCAAAGTGGGAACGTGAAAAAAACATCAAGGTTAAAGTGCTGCACGATTCGTCGGGATGGGTTGATCATCTTCTGGCGATTCTTCCTGTTTTTTTATTGATCGGCTTCTTTTGGTTTATGATGAGTCGTCAAAATGGTCCAAGTGGAGGACGCGGCATCTTTGCATTTGGCAAAAGCCGAGCACGCTTAATGGACACGGGAAAGTCAAAGGTGACATTTAAGGATGTCGCAGGATGTGATGAAGCCAAAGACGAATTGACAGAAATTGTCGAGTTTTTAAAGAACCCTAAAAAGTACGATGAGATGGGGGCGCGCATTCCTAAGGGCGCTTTGATGTTGGGGCCTCCAGGAACGGGTAAAACACTGTTGGCGAGGGCTGTGGCTGGCGAAGCTAAAGTGCCTTTTTATTCAATGTCGGGTTCAGACTTTGTCGAAATGTTTGTCGGTGTCGGAGCTTCACGGGTTAGAGACTTATTCGAAACAGGCAAAAAGAATGCTCCTTGCATTGTATTTATTGACGAAATTGATGCCGTCGGTCGCCAACGCGGGGCTGGTGTAGGTGGAGGGCATGACGAACGAGAGCAAACCCTCAATCAGTTGCTTGTTGAGATGGATGGAATCGAAGCCAATGAGGGCGTGATTTTGATTGCTGCGACGAACCGAGCCGATGTTTTGGATAAGGCGCTTTTGCGCCCCGGTCGATTTGATCGTCATATTGTGGTGGATGCACCCGATGCCAAAGGGAGAGAAGAAATTTTAGCGGTTCACATTCGCAAGCGCAAAGTGCCTTTATCTGACGATGTCGATTTGACGGTCATCGCCAAAGGGACTCCAGGGTTATCAGGAGCGGATATTGAAAACCTCGTTAACGAATCGGCTTTATTGGCGGCTCGCTACAACGCCACTAAGGTTTCAATGATCGACTTTGAAGAGGCTAAAGACAAATTAGCCGAAGCAATTCAGGAAGATCCTTTGCGATCAGATTATCGATATTACCATGCCAAGTCGACCATTTTC
>JBNKYI010000423.1:0-2498 GCA_050300815.1 Fibrobacterales bacterium | reverse complement strand
GGCTGAGCCAGGCAAACCCGCTTGGTGACAGGCGCCCATCACACTGCACCAGTCTTTGGCGCTTAACTTTTTGGGAGACAGTTGACGCCGCATATTTTCGGTGAGTATTTCAGCTCCGGCACCAGGGACAGAGCCCAAGCCCGCTTCTTTGAGAATTTCGAGGAGCTCGGGTAGAGGAAGCTTAATTTTTTCGGCGAGTCTGAGCAATTCGACCGGCGAAAAGCCTCTCACATGCATGCCAAATTCCCCATTAAGCAAACGCAGGGCATCGGTGTAATAGTCGAGGGGAAGATGCGGGTTTACCCCGCCTTGAATAAAAATTTGGTCGGCGCCATGGGCCTGAGCTTCGCGCGCTTTTTCAGCCATTTGCTCTAGGTTTAACGTGTAGCCCCGATCTGATTCAACCTCGTCCATAAACGAACAAAACGAACACTCGATATTGCAAATATTGGTGTAGTTGATAACGCGATAAGCGGTGTAACTGACCGAGAGACTAGGATGCATTTGCAAACGCTTTTGCCAAGCGGCATCAGCAATTCGAGTCCAGTTGCCTTCTCTCAAAAGAAAGAGGGCCTCTGCAGTGCTCAGACGTTCTCCGCTTAGCGTTTTATCAAGTATGGCCTGCTCTTGCATCACATAAACCTGATGGGTTTGACGCCGATTAAATTCAGAGTATTTTCTAAGACCTGTTGGGTGCATTTCACCAGAAAAAGGCGAGAGTCTTCTTCTTCAGAACCTAAAACTCTATTGTGGTGGATGAAGCGATGAGCCGCTTCAGCGATATTCAAGGCGTATTGAGTCAAATGGTAAGGCTCGTCAGATTCGGTGACTTGCACAATGCGTGCGGGCAAATGACTGAGCAATAAAATCAATTCGTTAGATGATTCATCGCTAAAATGTTCCCAATTGACCTTTTCTATTTGGGGTTCTTTTTCGGCCTTGCGCAAAATTGAACAAAGGCGAACGTGAGCATTTTGAACATAGGGGCCCGTATCTCCTTCAAAACTCAGAGCAGAATCCCAGTCGAACTTGACATCCATCAGACGTTTATTTTTCAAGTCGTTAAATACCAAGGCACCAATGCCAATTGCTCGGGCGATCTGTTCTTTGTCATCGAGTTCGGGATTTTTTTCGTCGATAAACGCGAGGATTTTTTCTGAGGCTGCGTCAAAAACTTCGCGTAGGGTGTTTGAATTGCCCATTTTAGACGAACCCTTAGACCATTTTTGTTCGGCTTCATTCCAGTGAAGGATAAGGCCAAAGGGAATGTGGGCCATTTGAGTCGACCACTGATAGTCACATTTTTCAAGCACCTTAAAAACTTGCTTAAAATGCAAAGACTGGCCATTGTCTACAACGTAGAGGCAGCGGTCGAAATTAAATTCAGATTTGCGATAGAGAGCTGCTGCCAAATCGCGAGTGGCATACAAAGAGCTGCCATCGCTCTTGCGAATCAGGCAAGGAGGCATGTCGGCATCGTCTAGCATAACCACTTCTCGCTCTTGAGATTCGGTCAAAAGTTTTTTCTCGGTGAGCAGGGCAATGACGCCGTCGAGTTTGTCGTTAAAGAAAGCCTCGCCGGTGTAAAAATCAAACTCGACATTCATCATTTCATAGAGATTGTGCAGTTCGGCCAAAGTGATCTCTCGAAAAATGTTCCAGACGGCCAAGGTCGACGAGTCTCCGGCCTCCATAGAGGCAAAAGCACTGCGGGCTTGGTCTTCAAGTTGGGGTTCTTCTTTGGCAAGGTGACCAAATTCCACATACATTTTATTGAGATCTTCGAGCGTGAGCTTTTTGCCTGCTTCGAGATCATCCCCCCCAAAGTACCTGCGAAACATCACGATAAGTTTGCCGAATTGCGTGCCCCAATCGCCGAGGTGGTTTACGCCGATGGCTCGCCAGCCGGCGGCTTTATAAGAACGGTAAAGACAATTGCCGATCATGGTCGAGCGCAAATGGTGAAAGGCCAATTGCTTGCCGATGTTGGGGCTGCTGTAGTCGACGACCACCGTCTTGCCATTGGCGTGAGATTCGCCGTATTGGGCGGCTTCGTTTGCAATGGCTTTCAGTATGGATTGATGCAGGGTTTTGGCATCGAGAAAAAAATTTAGATAACCATTGACGGCTTCGATTTTCGCGAGCCAATCGGTTAACGGAATTTGACTAGCGAGCTCTTCGGCGATGGCTTTGGGATTTTTGCGCAATTCCTTGGCCAGAACGAAACAAGGCATTGCGAAATGCCCTTTGCGAGTATCCGGAGGGATAGAAAGCAAGGTTTCGATTTGTTCTTTAGCCACCGGAAGATGAGCGGTGAGGTGATCGAGGAGCAGAGGTTTAAAGGTATTCATCTTCTTCGTTGTCTTCATTATTGGGGCTATACAGACCGTATGAGGTCAGATCCGTGTCGTCAACGCCGTCTATGTAAAAAGTTCCGGTCCCGGAATTGCTGTCAGCGTCATAATCCCATACCACCGCAATGTGATGCCAGGTTCCGT
>JBNKYI010000422.1:0-2503 GCA_050300815.1 Fibrobacterales bacterium | reverse complement strand
ATTTAGACAAAATCAGATCGGTAATGTAGGTATTTCAGAATCTTTAAAAATTACATGTCCTTGCTTTTTCGATTATTTCTTACCAAAAAGTTTTGCAAAAAATCCTTTAGGCTTTTCAGCCGTAGCTGTCGATGTTGAAACGGGTACGGTCGCTGCAGCCTCTTGCATTACTTGCGCAACGATTGTATAAACCTTGGTCCACGCGGTTTTTACTTCAGGTGTAAAGACTTCACCAAGCCCTTTTCCTAAAGTATCAAGCAAAGCTTCACCAACAGTCCCGTAGTCTTTAGCTTGCACACCATAGCCCACGTGAGTCTTGCCCAAGTCTTGTAAAACGGGAACAAGTGCGGGAAGGTTGGTTAAGCTTGCGACTGCAGTCCCTAAGGTTTTCATCAATTTTTCTTTTTGCTGATTAAGGTCGCCTTTAAAAAGAGGTTTAAGATTGGGATCAAGTTCAAACAACTTGCCGTAAAACAGATCGGCGGCCGTACCCGCAATAGGAACAACCTTTGCCCAAGTCGATTGCACGAGCTCAACTTCTTTTGCAGAAAGGGGACCTCCATCTTCAGCGGTAGAAGCGTTTTTTTGAGCTTCGATCATCACTGAAGCAACCACTCCATAAACGGCAGTCCAGGCTTCTTTGACTTCAAGAGTAAAAGCTTCTCCTAACCCCGCTTCTAGAGTTTCTAAGAGGGCCTGCCCAACAATAGGATATTGTTCAGGTGTGGTTTGATAAGCATTGTGGCGACGACCCAAATCTTGCAAAATGGGAACTAAATTTTCGAGATTGTCTAAGGTGTTGATTGCCACGGCAAGGGTTTGCATTAATTTGTTTTTTTGTCCACTCATGTCTTCAGGAAAAAGAGACCGCACTTGAGGAGCTAATGTAAATAGTTTGCCATAAAAAATATCGGCGGCCTGAGCGGCGATGGGGGCAACTTGTTTCCAGGTTTCTTGCACAAGCACTTTTTGCCGTAGAGTGATGGGCCCTTCGTTTTTGACTTCGGCAGCAGCTTTAATCATCACCTCAGTTAAAATTCCATAGGCGGTGGCCCAAGCTTCTTTGCATTCGGGAGTGAATGAATCCCCTAAGCCCGCTTCGAGGGTGTCGAGCAAAGCGGCGCCTACGATGGGGTAATCTTCTTCGGTTACTCCATAATCGACATGTCGTTTACCCAAATCTTGTACCACAGGAATAAGGGGATCGAGATGAGTTAGCCCAGCGACAACGGTTCCTAAGGTTTGCATTAGTTTTTTGCCTTGATCAGACATGTTTGAATTTCTGAAAAGGTATTTGAGATCGGCTTTGGCTTCAAAAAGTTTGCCGTAAAAAATTTCGGCAGCTTTGTCGGCGATGGGGGCAACGGCAGACCAATTGCCTTGAATCAGTGAAATTTGTTCGGGGGTCATCTTTACTTTTCCTTCTTAAGAAGTGAATTTACAGTTTGTTTATTGACTCATTGAAATCATGTACCTAACCGCTTGGGCGATTTCTTCATCGCTTAACGAAGGGTTTCCGCCTTTAGCGGGCATTTGAGTTTCACCATTCGTGCTGGTATAACCGGTAAGAGCGTGTGAAATCAAAGTATCTATCCCCTGAGCAATGCGCGGTGCCCAGAGTTTTTTGTTGCCCATCGTCGGTGCCCCTGCGATTCCTTGAAAGTGACAGACTCTGCAGTTCGCCTGCCATATTTTTTCTCCGGGAGTAGGGGAGATAGGTGTAGACGTACTCTTTTTTTCTTGTTCACAAGACACTGCCGCCCAAAGCAGCAGTGAAGTGAGAAGAATCCAACGAATAGAGTGCATGGATTTTATTTTCATTCTTAGACTTTGCGTTTAAAGGGGGATGCGTATAATCACTCCACCCATAGTGTCACCGACCTTAAAATCATGCTTGGGTGAGTCTTTATGTTTGTTGTGACAATCTGAACAGGCTGAAGCCACCGCTACATCAGGATAAAGAGCGGTAAAGTAGGTTTTGCCCCCTAGCGTTTCTTCACCGTAAAAATTTTGCCCGGGATTGGCTTGAATGAAATCGAGTGCTTTTTTTTCTATTTCAGTTTTAGCTTCATTTTGCTTGTTAATGGGCCACTTTGAAATCAAACCATAGCTAAAGTCTTTTGTTTTTTCTGAAGCGAGTTCAGAGCCCATGCGAAACATCTGCGCAGGAAGCGGAAGGGCTTTTTCATCTTGCCAAAATTCAGAAGCGTGAATGACACTGTCGACTTTGGTTAGACGCTGCACGACTTTTTTAACATAGGTCGTACGATCGGCCAACATAACAATGTGTAGGGCATCGGCCATTTTTTGTGGAGAAATACCTGCGGAGACAGGTGTCTCTTCTTTGCAGGCGGTGAGAAAATTAGCCACTGCAACCAAACTGAGGGTAAACAGGGCGGTGATGGTTTTTTTCTTGCTGATCATGGTTGATCTCCTTTGGGAATTGAAGTGGATACGGAGTGTAATCGTTGTCGAACCATTTCTATGGTAGGGGCACCGACGC
>JBNKYI010000421.1:0-2509 GCA_050300815.1 Fibrobacterales bacterium | reverse complement strand
ACGTACGGCGAAATTGCTTTCAATCGCAGATTCGAAATGAGGAGATATTTCTGAAGCGGTTGAGGGATCTAACAATTGCAGCCAGCGGTTTTCGATGATGAACTGAGTTCCTTCAGATCGTTGCCAAGTCAAACCTATTTGAGGTTGAAATTTGATCACTTGATTTGTTTTCTCAACATCAGGACGATGGAAGTCGTACTGTGTCGCTTGCAATGTGAGGTGAGTTCCTATTTCAAAGGCCCCTAGAGTAAAGTTTTTAGAAGCCATTCCCATGTATTTGGCGACATCAACTTGATAACCAACATCTCTCTCGGTTTGATAGTGACTTTGTAATGCCTGTGAGTATCCTAAAGAAAGTGCGGGAACGTAATCAGACTGACTGACACCCTGCAACTTGATAAAACCTTCGCTAAAGCGGGCTTGTTTATTTTCAGTTGTATAAAAATCAGAGAGTTCATAACCGATGTCAACAACGTCTCCCAATCCCAAAACTAGAGAACCTTCGAGGCCATCGGTATTGAAATTTTTTAATATAGAATGGATGTTGCCTGAACCGCTGAAAGCGAGGCCGTAGCTTTCGAGAACTTGAGCCGTTTGCATATTCAGTAGTCTAGACATGTGGTGAGTTTTAGAGGTTTGAATGGTAGGGATATCGTTGTTGTTTTGAGTGGAGAGCGCGTTGTCATATCCGACGTCTCCCACTTGTTGAGCCATGGTCAGTGCAGTACTCATGAGGGTTAAGATCTGAATGTTTTTGATTGTGTTTTTCATTTTAAACTCCTTGTTGATTATTGATGTTTGAGAGTATCGCAAGGAGTGTGCCAAAGTGAAAATGGACATTTATCGGCTTTTTTGGGCAAATTTTTAAGAAGAAGTGCGCAAGGATTTGCGCACATTGCGCACAGTCTTAAAATGGATTTGCGCACTTTGTGCAGAGAGGGAGTGAATTCTTCGTTAGGATTGTGAGTTGTGAACGGGCGTTTGCTCTTAAAGAGCTTTGGGTAGTCGCACGCTAAATTCAGAACCCGGATCGCAGGGAGTGTAATTCAATTCGCCTTGCAGAGCTTTGGCGAGTTTTACGCAGTAGGCGAGCCCTAAGCCATTGCCTTGAGAATGTGTTGAGAAAAAGGGGCGAAATAATTTACTGCGATGGGCCGGAGCGACTCCTTTACCAAAATCTCTTAATTTGATTTCTATATGAGTTTCAAATTGTTGAATGCAGAGTTCAGATTTTTTTTCTGCTGCCCCATGACGTGTGGCATTTTGCAATAAATTGTCGAGAATCTGTTCTAGAGCTTCAGTATCTGTTGATAAATAAATTTGACCTTGAGTTGAGTGAGAGGAGTAAGTAATCGCTGCTTCAGAGAAATTTTTCTTTATCATCCAGTGTTTGATGAAGTCTAGAATTTCAACTTCTTGAAGCTTAATGTTGTAGGGTCTAGCAAATTCGAGAAAGTTTTGCACAATTTGGTTTAGTCTTAATGTGTCTTCTTTGACAATGTTTAAAAAAGGGCTTTCGGGATATTCTTCGATGAGGAGTTGAGTCGCACCGTGAATTCCCTGCAGGGGATTTTTGATTTCATGAGCAAGCTGTGCGGCCATAATTCCCATTTCGGCAATTTGCTGTTGCCTGTGATGAGATTCAACCATATCAAGTAAGAAAGAATGATCTGCGGTTCTTTGCGCTAGAGACTCAAGTAGAGGATTGATGGTATTCCAGTGTTCGAGCCCCCATTGGGATTCTTTGATGAAGAAAATGCCGTACCAGCGTTGCTCTGTACATACTTGAACGACAAGGTCACTCTTAAATCGGCGCAAAAGTTTATACATACCTCGCCAATGGGAAAGGCCATTCTCGTCGTTTTGCAAAAAACGAACTCGACTCAGTATTTCTCTTAAGCCAAAGACTTTGAATTTTCGGTAGTGAGAATAACGGGGGTCTTGCACAAGTTGTAACTGTTTGTAGCCTAGCTCGTTTTGCAACACGCTTTGTAAGATGTTGAGACAGTCTTCAGAGGAGTTTGCATCTCTCAGGGCCTCAATTAACATTTGGTTGGCTCGGATAAAGGTGGCTTTAACGGGAAAAACTTTTTCTTGCAAAGAGTGGTTGAGATTGGTGACCATGGGAGTGAGAATCACGATAAGCAATGCACCTATTGCGGTGAGTAGCCACCCGCTAAAAGGACTTTCTAAAAAGAGATGCTGATAAATCCATATGCCAAAGGTGAGCGTCAGCGTCAAAAAAAAGTAATAGATGACTTTTATACCAAAGTTGAGCAAGACGCCCTGACCCCCTAAGTAGTCGTATCTAAAAATTCCTAAGTAGAGAACCCCAGCAAAGGCAGCGGGTGCCAAATCGGGGATGGGAAAAATGGGAGCGACGAGAACGGAATAAAATTCGGGTAAACCCAAGGTGACTGATGCCAGAATTCCCCAAACCCACTAATTCAATAGGTCTCACTCTCCTTTACAAGTGTAATTTTAAATGCCCTCACTGCGCGTTTTTATA
>JBNKYI010000420.1:0-2511 GCA_050300815.1 Fibrobacterales bacterium | reverse complement strand
TTTGAACAAGAAGGAAGAGTCACACTTCGTTTTCAAGCCCGTTTACAATCATGCTCTGGGTTGCGGTCACTTTTAGCTCCAATTGATTAGGCCAGTTTGGAAACGTTTCAGAAGCCCCCTGCGTTCAATCTGTTAACTTTGTGAATCGTCTTTGAAATATCCGTTTTCTCTTATTCCCTTCAACACAAACTGGAGTGAATATGAAAAAACATCTTTTTCCTTTTTTAATTTCTGCCTTGGGCACATTTGCCTCGGCTTCAATGTTAAACCCTGTGGGGCGTATCGACACCGGAATTTTTGATCAAGGAGCCTCTGAAATTCCGGCTTACGATTCGACGACTCAAAGACTTTTTGTGGTTAACGGGGGGGATAAGACGATTGATGTGATTGATTTGTCAAACCCTAGTGATCCACAAAAAAAGGGAACGCTTGATTTAACAGCTATTGATGCCAATGCGAAATCGGCAAACAGTGTGTCGACTTATGACGGATTAGTTGCTGTTGCGGTAGAAAATAAAGTAAAGCAAAGTAACGGCTGGATAGCTCTTTATGATGCGGCGACTTTGAATTTACTCAAAGCATTGCCCGCTGGAGCTTTACCGGATATGGTGACTTTTTCTAAAGACGGTTCTTTAATTCTTTCTGCTAACGAAGGCGAGCCCAACGATGATTATTCTAATGATCCCGAAGGTTCATTGACCTTGGTAAAAATGTCGGATACTTCAGTGGTACAAATTTCTTTTGCAAGCTTTAATGATTCGCTAGTGTCTTTAAAGGCTAAAGGTGTACGGATTTCAAAAGACAGTGCCACCGTGGCAGAAGATCTAGAGCCTGAATACATCACTTTTAATGAAGAGGGCACAAAGGCTTGGGTGACCTTACAAGAAAATAATGCTTTGGCTTTGGTTGATATTGCCAGCCAAAGCGTTGAAGCGATTCTCCCTTTGGGGCTCAAAGATTTTTCTAAACCAGGCAATGGAATTGACGCGATTGATGACGGTGAAATTCACATTGAAAATTATCCAATTAAGGGCATGTACATGCCTGATGCAATTACGAGTATGAATTTTAAGGGTAAAACCTTTTTATTTACAGCCAACGAAGGCGATGGCCGCGAGTACATTGCAGAGCACCCTGAGTTAGCGACAATGGCGGCTTGTGATAGCGCAGGGTTTCAATGGAGCGATCCTGACTGCTTAGAAGAGGCTTGGATTGACGAAGGCAAGCTTTCAAAACTCAATCTGGATTCAACAGCATTTTCAGCAGAAGAGCTTGCTAGATTAAGTCAACTCCCTGCAAAATTAGTTGTGGCTAACACTGAAGGTGATACGGATGGGGATCATCTTGTTGAAGAGGTGGTCATTTTTGGTGGACGGTCTTTTTCAGTTTGGTCTGAAGACGGAAAAAGGATTTGGGATTCAGGCGACCAGATTGAAAAGGCGACGGCTGAAGCTGTTCCAGATTTTTTTAACACTTCAAATGATAAAAATGAAATCGATAATCGCTCTCGCAAAAAAGGACCAGAGCCCGAAGGAATCGTTTTGGGTAAAGTGGGTGAGAACACTTATGCTTTTGTCGGCCTTGAAAGAGTGGGGGGTATTGCCATTTATGATGTTACGGTTCCCACGTCACCTCATTTTGTTGAATACTATACTGATCGAGATTTTACCGCAAACACCGATAGCGCGATGTCGGCCACTCAATTGGGGCCCGAAGGAATAGAATTTGTTTCTGCGGATCGCAGCCCTAATGGCAAAAGCCTTTTGATTGTGAGCTATGAAGTTTCTGGTAATACGGTAATTTATGAAGTGAGTGATTTGCCTAAGTTAAACCATAAATTTTACACGATGCAAAACCCTAAAGCTTTAGGTGACGGGCTTTTTTATTTTGGCGCGGGGTCTGATTCTAGTTTAACGGATATTTCAATTAAAGAAGGGGGATGGTCTGATCTTGTTAAAGATCCCAACGAATTGTTTACCTATTGGTCGGTAAACGACCGTGGTATTAATGTTTCTCATAAACCCGGTGATCGCAATGACAAGGTTTTTTATCTGCCTAATTATCACCACAAGTTGGTGCGTTACAAAACAAAGGGCGATGTAATTATTATTGATCGTCAATTTGAAATTGAAGCAATGAATGGTCAGAAAACGACGGGTTTACCCAATCCCATTTTACCCACGGGTGAAGCGGCTTTAAAAGGAAATCCTTTGGTGGCTGCTGTGGATACGACCGATGAAATTGAACTTGATAGCGCAGGTTATGACTTTGAAGGCTTAGTTTTTGGTAAGGACTCCATGATTTATCTTTCTGATGAATATGGTCCTTTTATCGTGCAAGTTGATCCCACTCAAATGAAAATAAGTAAACAGTATTATCCGGGTAAGGGTTTGCCCTTAGTGCTTAAATCTCGTCGTGCGAATCGCGGTATGGAAGGGCTTACTGTAACTCCAACAACGGGTATGTTGTGGGGTATCATGCAAGCTCCTCTTTATAATGTGAACACCGCTG
>JBNKYI010000419.1:0-2525 GCA_050300815.1 Fibrobacterales bacterium | reverse complement strand
GTCCGGTGAGCGTGAGCCGTTCATCTCGATCCGACGGTCGCGCGCGGTTTTCGGCCGAACAAAACCCCGGCCTCGCCCCCGTCGCGTAACCCTAGCTCATTTCTTTCTCCGCTCTCTCTCGCTCGCGCCGCAGCGGCGATTTTGAGCGCCCGAGCGGCGCCGGAGAGAGCGCGCCGGAGGCGCCGCCCGAGGCCCTCGCCGGCGTGCGCGCTCACCGTTGGGTGAACGCGCCGCCGTCGAGTGCCTCAACGGCGCTTCTCTTCGCGGCCGCTCGCCCGGAGGAGGCGGCGAGCCGCGCTCACCGAGACCTCGTCGCCGACGAGATCTCGGGCCCGACCACCCGCCGACGAGCGGTGGTCGGGTTCTACCCGCGCGACCCGCAGATCCACGACCCGTGGATCTGCGGCCGACGGTGGCCGCGAGGAGATCCGGGTAAGAAACCCTACTCCTCCCTCTTTTTCTTTTCTTTTCTTTTCTTTCTTCTTTTTCTTTCTTTCTTCTTCTTCTACCCCAGCCTCGGATCTGCGCGCTAGCCCAGCTCTGGTACCAATGTGGGTGTAGATCTTCTTCTAGGCGCAAGATCTAGCGGGTAATCCGATTGATTCAGCAGGTGCTGGTCAGGTGATTCGAGTTGTCGGTACCATTGTCGACTTTGACGGCAATGTTGCGGCAGTGACTAAATCAGGCATTCAAAATGTACGCACGTCTACTTGGCTGGGCAATAAAGTTCGCCCCTCGGTGTGGAGTCTTACAGATCCCAGCTATACCAATTGGGAGACGACAACCCGAACGGGACAACCCGAGTTTGCCTCTGTTGAAGCGATGGAAGCTGCCAATATTGCATTTTCATCGGCGGGCTCTGAAACCCTGTGTCTTTCGGCAACAGAAGATGGAGCCAGAGAAAAAGTTGTGTTTGGTTGTGGTGGAATCACAATCGTTCCTGGTGAGGCCTGGAGTTTGGCTCTGCTCTCACCAGAATCCTCTAAAGGCAAGGGTGAGGCTCATAGGGCCGCTTTAGGTAGGGGTCGCACCAATGTCGTGGTTCAGCTTTTTGATGTGTTTGGCAATCCGGCTCAAAGTGATTCTTCGGCGGTGGTTAAGTTGACCTCAAACAATCAGGCCGTGGCTGCTGACCCCGCATCAAACGGTACGGGAGCTAATAACAAAGGTCAGCTTATCATTCCGATGGATGTCGTTGGCGAGCTGGGAACACAATTTGTACTTACGGCGGCCTTTGTCGGTGGAGCGAACAATGGAGAAAGCGACTTTTCAAATGTCGAAGTGACCACTCCTCCTTTAGGGATTAAGGTGATTGACCCTCAAGCGATTCGGGAGCCTTCAGGAACTTGCTACGCATTGCCTATGGCGGCGATCGACGAAGATGGAGTGATTCAAGAGTCAGCGATCGAATTTTACATTGAGGCGGCGGGTGGCCCTACGATCTACCGTGATGACGCCTGTGCGACTTCTGTTTCATCGACCGATGTTCTCACTACAGATTCTAAAGGTTTGATTACTCTTTACATTTCGGGTGTTGATGTGAGCGCAGGCTCTTTTACGACGAAACTCAAGCTGAATTTGTTGGCGAGATCGCCTTTTTCTGAAAGCATCGTCTTTTTTAGCCCTGAGGTTTATTTCATCAAAGAAGATGGAACTCGACTTCCTGCCGATGAAATGGGAATTAAAGAATTCATGTTCGTTTCATTTCCCTTATCTATCGGGGCATTTTTTGAAGGTCAACCCTGCACCAGTTGCACAAATGAGATTTTGTTTGATATCGACACCACGCGTTTTGTGTTGACCCTTGCAGATGGCACGCCCATTGACCGAGTGACTCTTGAAGGGGGAAAGGCGAGCTTTTCTGCCTATGGAATCAGTGAGTTTACCGATGGCAAAATCACGGTGAAATCGGGATCTAAACTCGATACCTATCAGCCCATTGAAATTGAAGAGTCACCAGTGCCTTACATTGTGAATGACGGGGCAAAAATGTTTGATTCGAATGGCGATGGAATTGCGGATTCGCTTACGTTGAAGTTCAATCGAGCGTTCACTCCCGACACCCTTCCTGTGGCGGTTACCTTTAAGTGGCCCAACGGAGAAGAAACCGAGTTGGCCCTGAATCCTTCATTGGTGAGCGCTGGAATGGATTCGTTGACGATTACTCCTGCAAGTCTGACTGCGGCAAATGCCCTTACGGGGCAATTGAGTTCTCGAGTCGATACTTACGGACCGGGCACGGTTAGAGTGCAGTGGCCTGCGACCATTATCCAGACAGGATTTATTTCTCAAAAAATTGTGGACCGAATCGGACCAGTGCTCACCGAGGCTCGTATCGCTCTTCTCAGTATTTGGGATGAGTTGACGTTGACTTTTTCTGAACCACTAAACCCCGATGAAGTCACTGCAAATGGAATTCTCTTTGAATTTCGCCGTGATGGCGAAGTTCATCGCTTCGTGCCGCAAGCTGCCAGTTGGCAAGATTCGAACCGAGTTTTGGTTTGGAGATTTTCTTCTGAAGATTC
>JBNKYI010000418.1:0-2526 GCA_050300815.1 Fibrobacterales bacterium | reverse complement strand
CACTCTATCGAATTCAAAGAAATTATGCGTTCTCCTCTTCGCAACCGCGAAGACATTGACGAAACACAGCGGAAAAATTCAGACTGGGAGTTTATGCCCCCTCGACCTTTGCTTGGCAAATTCGTCAATTCGAATTCAGAACCCACCTCTATCGTATTTGATGTCAATAATTTGTGTACATGGATCTACTCTGATCGACACCGCATAATTAAAAACTTCATCTATCTCAAAAACAAAATTTTCTTTAACAACCAGCGTGCCCTATCCGATTCCACAAATTTTCAAAGTTTCATTTCTCAATATTCCGTGATAGAAATCCACCCCAATCTCATCCAACTCAACGGAGTGAATGACACTCTTATATTAGAGCAACACTAAAAAGCTATCTTTCTATCAAAACACAAAAAAATCGCAGAAGAATTGCAGAGGTATTCGTGTCAAAAATCCCTTTTTTCTTTACCGCCCTCGTCGCTCTCGAGCACCTCTACATCACCGTTCTCGAAATGTTTTTGTGGACTCACCCCAAAACCCTAAAAATCTTCAATCTCTCTGAGAACTTTGCAAAACAAACCCAAAAGATGGCCGCCAATCAGGGGCTTTATAACGCTTTCTTAGCAGCGGGATTGATCTGGGGTTTACTTCACCCCGATCTTCATTTTGGTCTGCAAATTCAATTTTTCTTCTTGAGCTGCGTTGTTGTTGCCGGAATTTACGGCGCCCTCAGTTCTAATCGCTCTCTCTTTTTTAAGCAGGGATTACCCGCAATTATAACCCTCTGTCTTCACTGGTTTTTGTCATAAATACTCTTTAAAAAGCACCGTTCGCCTATTTTTTCATCTCAACTATTCGGAGGTTTCCTCGTGAATTTTAAAATGTTCTCTATCGTCTTTGCCACCGTTTTTCTCGCCGAGTTGGGTGACAAAACCCAATTGGCCACCCTACTTTTTGCCGCCGACAAAGAGGTCAGCAAAATGACCGTTTTTCTCGGATCGGCGGCCGCACTGGTCGTCGCAGCGGGAATTGGCGTATTGGCCGGTAGCCTGCTTTCTCAATATATCAGCGAAAAGTTCTTAAACATTGTCGCTGGTTTGGGATTTCTCATTATCGGCGGCCTAACCCTCTATCGAGCTTTTGTTGCATAACGCAAACACATTTTAATATCCTCTTTCAAAATTCCTCAAGAGCAGTTTATTTTTTGAGGGTTAGAGGAGGAAAAATGCTACAATCGAATATGGCCGATATTTTACTCGGCGTGGTAGGGGTCTACATCGCTCTTTCACTGGTCGCAACAACCATTAACGAATGGGTGATGCGCCAATTTTACAGTCGAGGCGACAATCTACACAAAGCCATTTCGGGGATGTTAAGTGACGATGACAGTGACTCTGCCCTGACTCAACATTTTTTCACTCATCCCTTTTTCACCAAACTGCACGAAAGTTCGAGTCGCCTACCCTCTTATCTTAACAGCCACGACTTCAGCAAAATTTTGGTGGACATTCTCGCAAACTACACCGACGGGAATGCCCACGACTTAGTTCAAATCAAACAGGGCATTGAATCTTTATCCACAGGCCCCACCCGCAACCTTTTGTTGAGCTACCTAGCAAATTCCAACGACTTAACGCACTTTGACCATCAAATTCAAAAATGGTTTCATTCAACCATGGAGCGCGCCTCAGGATGGTACAAGCGCAAGGCCCACATCAGCCTCTTTCAGGTCGGCTTCATTCTCGCAGTCTTGCTCAACGTCGACTCTTTCGCTTTATTTCAGCACTTGCAAAAAGACACCCAATCCTTAGAAGCTTTAACTCAAATCGCCCAAAATATGCACGCAGACTCATTGGGAACTAGCGATTGGTCTCCTGTTTTACAGATTATCGAAAAGCCTACCTTTTTTGGAATGGGATGGAATGCTCCCTCAGAACTCTATCTGCCTAGCCAGTTTTTATGGGCCATTTCTCAAACTCCCAAACACATTTTGGGATGGATAATTACGGCCATTGCAATTAGTTTTGGAGCTCCATTTTGGTTTGATTTGCTCGCCAAATTCACCCGAGGCAAAACAGCAACTCCCGCCATCCCTTCTAAAGGAGAAAAAACGTGAAACCCGAAACGCTGGGAATTTTAATCGGCGGGATTTTACCCGCCCTTTTCTTTGGTACTTCTGGACTCTTGCAAAAAACAGTTTCTCGACAAGGGCTCAGCCCGGGGCTCTATATCGTTTGCATCGGTTTTGGCGTTATTCTCACAGGCTTGGTGGGGCACTGGACAATGGCCCGCCAATCGATGCCCGCTAAGGCAATGCTCACCTCTGTTCTTTTGGGAGCCGTATGGGCTGTCGCAACCCTCGCCATTGGCTTTGCCTTGCAAAAGTTTGACGTCCCCCTCGCCAAGCTGGTTCCCCTCTACAACATGAACACTTTAGTTGCGGTTTTGCTCGCCCTCATCGTTTACTCAGAGTGGGCCTCTATCAATCTTGTCAAACTACTGACCGGTGCCATTCTCATTCTCGTAGGAGGACTT
>JBNKYI010000417.1:0-2532 GCA_050300815.1 Fibrobacterales bacterium | reverse complement strand
ATTTGACGAAGCTTGGAATTTATATCAAAGCATGAAATGGGAAAAAGCAAAGCTGCTGTTTGAAGAGTGTTTGAATCTAGAGCCTCACCATCCCGAACGTCAACCGGGATGTAAAACCACCCCGAGCCACGTCTTCATCGAAAGATGCAAAACTTATGCTCAAACTCCTCCTGTTAGAGCTGAAGAAGAATGGGATGGGGTTTATACAGCAACGGAAAAATAACGTAAACCCCCGTCGAGCGCCCCTTATCTCAGGTATCTTTTAATAAATTTGGGGCAATTAGAAAATCAAACCTGAGAAAACTAAATGATTATTCCTCACAATCCTCAGCTCTCTCCCGAAGAACAAATTGAATTGCAGTCTCTCGGGCAAGAGTTTGGCGTTGAGATTCGCCCCATTGTCGGTCAGTCTCGCACGATCTACGCCATCATCGGAGACGAACGCACTGAGTTGCTTATCAAGCGCATTGAAGGCCTTGATTATATTGAGCGCGTTGACTCTATTTCTGAACCTTATAAGCTTCTTTCTAAAAAGTCTACCTTAGCAAATCACAAAATCTTTTTAGGGGATAAAGCCGTCGGTGATTCTTTTGTTGTTATCGCCGGTCATTGCACCATTGATCCTAAAAATGCCAACTACTATTACGAAACCGCTCAAGCCGTTAAAGAAGCTGGGGCAGATGCTCTGCGCGGTGGAATTTGGAAGCCTCGCACTTCTCCTTATTCTTTTCAAGGCGACAGCAAGAGCTTAGACATTTTACTCGAAGCCCGTGAGCGCACAGGTTTACCCGTCGTCACTGAAGTTATGGAACTCGAACAAGTCAAACTTTGCGTCGAAGCAAAGGTCGATTGCTTTCAAATCGGAGCCCGCAACGCGTTGAACTATAAACTTCTAACTCAAGTGGGTGAATTAACCGCTGACACCAATATGAAGGTTTTGTTAAAACGTTCGATTCACATGGGTAAAATCGACGAATTTATTCTCGCTGCAGAATATATCGCGGGTAACGGTAATCCCAATGTAATGATGTGCCCTCGCGGTACATTGCCCGCGACAGATGGCTACCGCAACAATCCCGACGAGTGCATCACTCAACTTATTAAAGAGAAGACTTGGGCTCCGGTTGTAGTTGACCCTTCTCACTCTGTGGGTAAGGCTAAATACGTACCTGCTGCGGCTATGGCTGCTGCGGCTTATGGCGCCGATGGCGTGATCATCGAAACTCACTGTAACCCTCTTAAAGGTATCGGTGATGATCCGAAACAAGCGATCACCCCTGAAGAGCTTTCTCTTTTGATTGGCAACTTGAAGTCAATCGCTGCGATGCGCAAAGAAATGACTGCCGCTCGCGAAAAGACTCATGCTAAAGCTTAATTGAGATTCTTTCTTGAGAACTTAAAAATCCCCGGTGAAATTCATCGGGGATTTTTTTTCCGAAAAATTGAATGGGATTCTTTAGTGTGGGATGTAGTTTTTAGTTGAGGGCAATGCAATGAATCATCTACTCCTATTTTTAACATTTCTTTTAATCTTATCTTGCCAGAGCAGTCAGGTTAATAAGAGCGATAATAAATTGAACCCGATTTATTCAAGCCCTTGTGGGCTAGACATCTTTATACAAGACACTTTGGTTAGTTCTGATTCTACAAGCATCAAATTTCTTTTAACCAACAGAGACACCTTGATTGATTTTGCGGTCTTTCCGAAAATGGTACAGCTATTTCAAAAAGGGGAATTAAAGAAATCAATCATGTATGGTATCTATGGTGTTTCGGTTGTAGATCCTAGATTACACTGTCATGAAGGTTGCCCAAATTTAAAGCCAAGTTATAAAGTTCATAACGCCATTGAGGTTTCAAACAAGGGAGCTGAGTTTGTATACACCTATTCAAATGAATTTGATTCGGTTGATTTTATAAATGATCAGGTTTTTGATCATAGGCATGATAAGACGAAGTTGATTCCGTGTGATGAGATTGGTAGGGAATTTTGAGGGGTTGGGTGAGAATAAAAGGCAAAACAGGATTACGGGATTAAAGGATTTAATTGGGGTGGGTGTTTTAATAATACGTTTGATAAATGCACAGAGAATATTCAGGAATAAAATAATTGACTAAAAACAAAATATATGAAACTAGGTCTAATTATTATTGGAGTAGTAATTGTAATTGGGATTATTTTCTTTGTCCCAAAATCATTAGGGGATAAAAAACCATTGATTCAAGTCGCAAGACAAATAAAACTAGACCAGCTTGAGACAGTAATGGAGCAACGTAAAAGTAAGAGTCTTGAGTTGCGTTTAGATAACTCTCAATTTCTTTTTAACTCAAATATTTCTTAGAATCGAAAACCTTAACATCAATAAATTTACTGTAGTGCTTAAAATCCTTATCTACAGTAAATATTTCCATGTTATAAAAATTAGCCACTGCACAAATCAGGAAGTCTACTGTAGATCCTTGCACACCTTTTCGTCTACAGTCGTTATTAAATTTCGCTGCCAATTCATAAACGGCAGTATCCAACGCTAA
>JBNKYI010000416.1:0-2538 GCA_050300815.1 Fibrobacterales bacterium | reverse complement strand
CAACCGACAAATCGGCTACCTCAGCCTCGCCTTTATCCTTTTAGCAGTGGGTACTGGGGCGATCGCCCTATGGGCCAAAAGCCGGCATACCCACCATCGCCTGTTGGTTGAATTTGAAGAAATCGGCTCTCTTAAACCCGAAGTTCCCGTTTTATCTAATGGGGTTCCCATTGGTCAAGTCACCGTTGTGAAAAAAATGGGAAAGAAGTCGGTTGTCGTACTTGACTTTGACCAGCCTGTAAAAATCCTCGAAGGCACCAAAGTTTACAATCGAAACGCCAGCTTGGTCGGCGAAAGAGTTGTTGCCATAGAGCTTTCTAAAACAGGTAAAGCTATAGATCTCAAAGAACCCGTACAAGGAATTTACGAAAAAGGCTTTTCTGAATCTCTTCACCTTGTTCACTTAGCCGTTGAACAAGTGGCCCTCATTAAAAACTTATTGGCCCCTCAATTGACTGGAAACGATTCGAGTCGCGCATTTTACCTCGAATTCAGAAGTGTTCTGCAGCAGCTTTTAACACTGACTCAAAATATCGAAAAGTTGCTTAACCATTCTGAACCTGCTCTTTTTAGGGCCTTGGCCCTCGGCAACAAGCTCGGGGTAGAAACCGTTAACGTCTCACAGCAACTCAATCGACAAATTCGAGGAATCACCGATCAGGCCGACCCTTTGATTGAGAGCGTTGCTAAAAGCTTAAATCACCTCGAATTAGGAATGGGCCATCTCAACGCGCAACTGCAATCCATCCAGCAGAATTCGCTCTATCAAACCCACCTTGAGGGCAAAGAATTGCTAACAGATCTCAGCAAAGCCATGCAGCTTACCCGCACCGTATTGATCGCTCTTAAAACAGGTGGAGCCAATCTACGCGAAGAGGGTACACCTGCTAAAATAGGGTTAAAAAATTTGCATTTTTTCAAGGAAAGAGCCAGTGATGCTCGAGCTCGTCGAGAAAAGGAAGAGGGAGAAAAATAATTTCAAAAAAAATACTTTTTCTCCCTTGAAACCCAATCGCATTAGTCTAAATTTGACCTCACATTGATGCTCCATAGCTCAGTCGGTAGAGCAAACGGCTGTTAACCGTTCGGTCCAAGGTTCGAGTCCTTGTGGGGCAGCGAAAAAACCCGGTTCATCCGGGTTTTTTTGTTTTTGAAAAAAAAGCACTTTGCAAAGCTTCCAACATACAGTATGTTTTTTTTATGCGACTGTTCTTGGGTATAGAAATTCCGGATGAAGTCAAAGAAGAGATTCTTCTTTTACAAGAGCATCGTTTTCCCTTCAACTGGCAAACTTGGGATCAATTTCATCTAACCCTCCATTTTTTAGGTAACACTCACCATCTTACCTGCCAAGAACTCATTTCTCGATTGCACAGCTTTCATTTCACACCATTTACTATTGCTTTAAAAGGCGCCCAACTTCTCGGCTCAGGCAGTTCTCCCCACAGTCTTTGCCTGCGAACCCATCCCGATGAAGATCTAATGAAACTGCAGAAACAAACCGGCAAGTTGATCCGCCACATGGGAATATCTCTTGAACGCAGAGATTACATCCCCCACGTCACTCTCGCTCGTTTTGGGCGTAACTCAAAATTGCGGGGAGCAGGAGAATTTCTGGTCGAAAATTCTCTTTATCACTCTTCTGAGTTTGTCGTTTCTCACTTTAGTCTCTTTGAAAGTCGCGCGGGATTGAACGGTTCTATTTACACCGTCGTCGAACGATTCGGTTCTATCCCCGATCACTTTGCCGATTGGAATGATGTCATCTAACAAGTTGTTTTTCTTCTATTGCAAACGTTCATCCTCTTAACAAATGAATCTAAGAGAGCTCTATAAAAAAATGATCCACCAGCCTAGCCGGTGGTTTTCGTTTATACAAAAAGGCCACCCCGCAATTGGGATGGCCTCTTATGTCTTCTCACCTACAACTTAAGGAGCAGGAGGGGTTGACGCATTTACACAATGGGGATCATTGGGATACAGCTTGCAATATTCCACTGGATCCATACAGCCTTCTGGAGGGCAATCGGGAACTTGACATAGAGAGTCCACTGCAGGATCACAGGGAGGGTGATTGGGATCGCAGTTTCCGCTATCGCAAGGGGGGTAGTAAGGCTCGCACATGCCACTGTCGCAAGGGGGGTAGTAAGGCTCGCACATGCCGCTATCACAGGGGGTTTCACATTTTCCGTTATCACAAGGAGGATAGTAGGGCTCACACATGCCGCTATCGCAGGGGGGTTCACAGTTTCCACTATCACAAGGGGGATAGTAAGGCTCACACATGCCACTGTCGCAAGGAGGATGATCATCGCAACCCATTGCTGGATCACAATCGTCCCCTCTTCCTTCTTCCCACGGGAATACAACATCACCCTCTGGGTCGCATTTTTCATAAAATGCCTCAAATGAAAGTTCCATTGTCTTAACAACGGGCTCACACGCTGCCTTATCTTCATCAGCAATACAACCTGCGGCTTGCATCTTATCGACATTATCAAAAATTTTACCGTAAAGATCCTTGCACTCTTGATTCAT
>JBNKYI010000415.1:0-2557 GCA_050300815.1 Fibrobacterales bacterium | reverse complement strand
GCCGATGTCTCCGCGGTCTAATGCAGTGGTATCTCCAGATTCAACAAAGAGGTATTCGTTTGATTCGAGTTGGTAAGCTGAGGTGAGATAAGAAATCGCTGAGTCTAATTGAGGATACACTTCGTTTGCTACGACCTCTTGAAAGTCACTCCAAGAGAGGTCTCCGGCAGAGGTATAAGTATTCGCCAGCTGATACATGGCTTTGTGAATGTGATCTCTTTTTTTCCAGTTTAGAGTCCAGTCAAAGCGGTCTTGCAAAACATCGATAAAGGTTTTGAAGTCGGGTTGATTCACCGCCTTGAGGCCGTAATAAATCCCCTTGCCTGTTAGGGCTGGACAGTAGTTGTTGATCTTCTTTAGGGCGTTATTGTAAACGGCAAGAGACGTTGAAAAATCGGCTTCTGAGCGCCACTGGGCCTGCCCTAGCTCTCCGTAAGATTTGGCGACAACCTGCCCTGGGTTGGGGGTGAGTGTTGCGATGCTTTCTAAAAGAGGTTGTTCGGTGCTACTGTTAAGATCAGTGGCGCAACTGACGACCTCAGGAGGGGCGGGCAATTGAATTGTTCCTTGGGTGTCTTTGTCTTTGTTTTCGTCATTACCACTTGTCGAATCACTACAGGCGATTAAACCGATCAGGGATAAAATTCCCAAAGTGTATTTAGAGTGCCGCATCCTAAACTCCATTGAATTTTGCTAGAAATCTATTCTTTTAACTTGGAGAGAGGAATAAATGAATAAAAAAAAAGAGTTTACGCATCGTAAACTCTCTATCGGGATGAGACGATTCGAACGTCCGACCGCTTGAACCCCATTCAAGTACTCTACCAGACTGAGCTACATCCCGAGGTCGACCCAATGATAGAAAGATTCATTGGGTTGGCAAGACGTTTTTTGAGAATTTTTGACTTAGACAAAGCCTAAAACCCATAGACTAATCCAACCATTAAGTTCCAATAAAAGGAGTTGTCTTGATACTTGATATGGGTGACATCATCGGCCTGTTCAAAGTTATTGTAGGCACTTAAGGCATAACCCATTTCTAGAGAACCGCGTGCTGAAAAATCGCGGTTAAGAGAGTATTGATAGCCAATTTCTGCTTGGGGAATAAAAACTAAAAAGGGAGAGGGCTCTTTAACGAATGTGATTTGGTTGTGAACTTGCTTTTCATACTTGAGAGACCAATAGGCAAGTCGCATTCCCATCCCATAAAAAATACCGACGTCTTCGTTTTGATGCCACTTGCGATACTTCAAAGCAAAAGTAAAAAGTCGATGATCGGGATTTGTGAATCCCTTTTCAAGTTCGAGATCGCTAAAGTAATAGGTGACGGGAATGTTAATTTCGGCTTCGCCCTTCCAGAGAATAACAGAGAAAGACGCAAACCAATTGAAAATGTGATTGTACATTCCAAATTGAGCACCACTTTCTATGGAATAGCGGTGAATCGCAGTTCCCAGAGATCTTGTTACAAATTGATCGGGACTGTAAGGGGTGTCATCTGCGGGCGTTTCTTCGGCCTCATCTGCGGGGGCATAATTGATATTTGAACGAATTTGTGCAGTCAGTGAGTCGACCTCTTCTCCGTCTTCGTCGTTGTCTTCATCAAGAGGTGCGCTTTTCTCAGAAGAAGGAGTGACTGGCTGAGAAGGTATTTCATTAACGACTGCGCGAAGGGATGAGGTATCTCTAGCATAGGCAGTGGGCATTTCTTCTGCGCTAACAGAATCTGCATCTTGAACTGAGGTTGTACTTATTTCGCTTGGGGTTTCTGGGGGGGCGAATTCACTCAAAGAAGAAGAGTCAGAGATGCCTTCAGAAATTTCAGGTTGCGTGAATTCTTGCGCCGCAACCAGTGAATAGCTAAACGAAAGTAGGATAAAGAGTGTTTTCAAATCAAACCTCATGTGTATGCGATCGCAAGGAAAGCTAGATAATCGCGCTGAATTTTAAATACAGGGCAAAAAAATAGCTCCCGAAGGGGAGCAATTTGACCTTTAATGTTTAATCCGGGTCTCAAAAGAAATGTCAACAGTCTTTTCGAGCATGGCTGCAACACTGCAATATTTCTCAACGCTCAAGGCCGCTGCCTTTTCGAGTTTGAGGGGGTCGACTTTTCCTCGAGCCTCAAAAATGATTTTGATTTGGGTAAAAACAGAAGGGACGGCATCGGCTCGTTCGCCTTGAACGATGACATCAATGCCTTCGACCTCTTGTCTTTGTTTGCGCAAGATAGAGACCATATCAAAAACAGAACATCCCCCCAGACCCATCAGAATCATTTCCATAGGGCGCAGACCATCTTCTGATCCGCCAATCTTGGCGGGGCCATCGAGAATCGCAGATTTCCCTAAAGCGTTAACGCATTCAAATTTGAAATCACCTAAATTATTGAGTTTAACTTCAGTCATGCTTCTTCAAATCCTTCTGAAACGAGCTCGGCAAAGCCTTGAGCTAAGGGAATGACGTTTTTAAAACCGATTTCTTCGAGAAGAGGGGCGGCCATTTGCACTCTTGCTCCGCTGCGACAGTGCAAATAGGTTTTGAGTTCGGGATCAAC
>JBNKYI010000414.1:0-2563 GCA_050300815.1 Fibrobacterales bacterium | reverse complement strand
ACTTTGTTTATAAAAGGTTTGATTTGCAAAACCAGATCCATTTTCAGAGAAGAATAAAACTTTAATATCATCATTATACTTACTCAGGGCATTACCCGTTGCACTTAATGCCTGCCCACTAATCGAGTAAGAAGTACCTATTCTAGCTTTAGCTACACCACCGTTTGACTTCAACACATACAGAGTATCTGAAAAGATTGAAACATCTTTAATATTTGTAACAGGCTCTCCAGTTATCGCCCCCGAAAGAGAATAGTTGCCCACTGAATTCCTTACATAAACATTACCACTGCTCATAATTACATACAATCGATCTTCGGATGGATGTTTATAATCCGAAGACATTGCAACCACATATCCCGAGGCCTCAGGCAAACTTTCTTCTACCCACTGAGGGTTTAAACGATTAGTGTAAGGATCATCTAGTCGATACAGTTTATGCACATTTGCTGCGGCTACGAAAAGTTCGTCTACATCTCGCCCCATATACCTTACTTTATAAGTACCCGCAATAGCTGTTACATTTGCTATGGGAGCATTCGTTAAGTATTCGCATGTATTTATCGAATACCGCTCACTATATTCTCGACTAACATCCACCTTTTGGGTGTTCGTTATTTCTGGGTTACATGCTACCATACTCAACACAGCAAATACCCCACAAAGGTTCATCAATTTATTCATACTTACTCCTTTTGTTTATATGAAACACAACAAATAAACAAATAATAAAACAAATATTCAATAGATTGATTAAATTCGTTCATTATTTTTTTTAAATAAATTTAGGTTGTTTTTATAACCCTCCTACTTAACCCCAGCAAAAAGGGACGCCTATGGCGCCCCTCAATTTTCCATTGTCAATTTTCAATTGTTAACGTCAAAACGATCCAGCTCCATCACCTTCACCCAAGCTTTCACAAAGTCATTTACAAATTTGATTTTGTTATCCTCTTGAGCATAGACTTCTGCCAAAGCGCGAAGTTGTGAATTTGAACCAAAGATCAAATCCGCTTGAGTCGCTGTCCATTTGAGAGCACCCGACTGACGATCTTTGCCTTCAAACACACCACGGCTTTCATCGACCGGAGCCCAAGCGGTATTCATGTCTAAAATATTCACAAAGAAATCATTCGTTAGCGTCTCTTTGTTTTTTGTAAACACACCGTGATCGGAGCCACCCACATTATTGCCCAAGACTCTTAAACCGCCGACTAATACGGTCATTTCAGGAGCAGAGAGTTTTAACAATTGAGCTTTATCGACCAAAAGTTCGGCAGCCGCTTTTGAGTATCCGCCTTTTTCAAAGTTGCGGAAGCCCTCAACTAGAGGTTCAAGCACTGCAAAAGATTCTACATCTGTTTGCTCTTGACTCGCATCGGTTCGACCAGGAGTAAAAGGCACAGTGATTTCTACTCCACCTGCTTTGGCGGCAGCTTCAACACCCACATTACCCGCAAGTACAATCAAATCAGCAAGCGATACTTTTTTGTCCGACTTCTCAAAGTCGGCTTTAACGCCTTCGAGAACTTTTAACACTTTGGCTAATTGAGCAGGCTGATTGACTTCCCAATCTTTTTGAGGAGCCAAACGAATGCGCGCCCCATTGGCACCACCGCGTTTGTCTGAACCTCTAAAACTCGCTGCAGACGACCAAGCTATATTAACAAGTTCGCTCACAGACAAACCAGAAGCCAACAACTTGTCTTTAAGTTCAGCAACTTCTGCATCGTCCACCAGAGCGTGATCAACTGCAGGAACTGGGTCTTGCCAGATCAATTCTCCTTCTGGAACTTCAGGCCCTAAATACAAGGCTTTGGGCCCCATATCGCGGTGGGTCAACTTAAACCAAGCGCGCGCAAAAGCATCGGCAAAAGCCGCAGGGTCTTGGTGAAAACGACGCGAAATTTTTTCGAACTCAGGATCAAAGCGAAGAGACAAATCTGCCGTGGTCATCATGGGTCTGTGCTTTTTACCCGGCACGTGAGCATCGGGGATCATGTGTTCTTCTGCCACGTCTTTGGCTGCCCATTGGTATGCTCCCGCTGGGCTTTTTACCAATTCCCATTCATAGCCAAAAAGCATATCGAAATAACCGTTATCCCATTTAGTCGGGTTCGGCTTCCAAGCCCCTTCGATGCCACTGGTGATCGTGTGTTCGCCTTTGCCTGAACCTAAAGAGTTTTTCCAACCAAGCCCCATTTCTTCAATAGAGGCCGCTTCGGGTTCTGCTCCCACATGTTTAGGATCACCGGCACCGTGCGCCTTACCAAAGGTATGACCACCCGCCACAAGGGCCACCGTTTCTTCGTCATTCATAGCCATACGCGCAAATGTTTCGCGCACGTCTTTGCCTGAAGCTACTGGGTCAGGTTCGCCATTTGGACCTTCGGGATTCACATAAATCAATCCCATTTGAACTGCTGCCAAAGGATTGTCTAATTTGCGGCCCGCTTGGTAGCGTTTATCGCCTAGCCACGTGTTTTCGTGGCCCCAATAAATATCTTCTTCGGGGGCCCAGATGTCTTCGCGGCCACCGCCAAAACCAAAGGTTTTGAATCCC
>JBNKYI010000413.1:0-2571 GCA_050300815.1 Fibrobacterales bacterium | reverse complement strand
TAGGGAATGTAGCAATCCCAATTCTCCCCGGCAGTGGCCCTAGACTTTGCGATTGCGGATGAACTGGAGCGTTGAGTAAACCTCATAAATATTAAAGACTAAAAGGGTAGGTCAAAATATGAAATTTTTAGTAGTCGCTTTCTTTATCTTCTTTTCGAACCCACTCAGGGCTCAAATTCCAGATTTTTTCCCAAC
This sequence comes from Fibrobacterales bacterium, assembly GCA_050300815.1. Classification (GTDB taxonomy): domain Bacteria; phylum Fibrobacterota; class Fibrobacteria; order Fibrobacterales; family CAWVXU01; genus JBNKYI01. The sequence goes on along the minus strand of JBNKYI010000413.1, from coordinate 2,376 downwards.
AAAAACTGATTATCGATATGCCACAAAAGCAGAGGTCACTCGAAATGGGGGCACAATACATTGCTTAGGCGTACCTTGTGGTTGGAAAAGTTACCGATTTAAACTTGGGATTGAAGTTCAACTTTGGATGGATAATGAACAAGGGGGGTGGAGTTTTGTAGGTAGCCAAATTCATTGGTTCCCTAGCGAAGATTGCGACGATATTGATTGGGATGCGACTAATTGCACCCCTACGGTTAGAGATAATTTAAAGCTTCAAACTACAGATATTAATGGTGAACAGTATACGGAAATCGCTTATGATGGGTACCACAGTTCTGGGCATATTGTTTTTGATGCCACTTCTGATTTTTATAACAAAGTTAAAACCGAAGATTTAAAAAATCTCGTTAAACCCCTTATCAGCGGTTACATCAGTCAATTTACTGACAATTATATAGAGGTCAATACTAAATGCACTGCTTGTGCGGGTAAGTCTTCTGAAACCACTTGTGGTATTACGCCCGCAGAATTGGGTTTGACCTTAACAGGGCAATTTGCTGGCAAAGAATCTGAAATCGATTATTTCTTTACCTGTGATGTCATAAATGACATTGGAGTAAGTCATATTGCTTCGACCTTAAATCAAATCATTTCAAAAAGTTATAACGAACCACCCGATGTTCCTCTCGATATTGATGGTGATAATCAATGCCTAGACTTTATAGAGCCTCCTAAACCCGAATTTTCAGGACGTCGCATTGATAAACGTTTTAATCTTGTTGGCGGTGGCTCTAAAGAAGTGGCGCTAAGAACAGGGTTAGAATATTATACCCTAGAGGGAAATTACGAAGGAGCCTCTCGCCCTAGCTCTATGCAAGATGGGACGGCTAATTTACCCGCCATCAATCATAAAGTGGTGCGAGAAGTCGCTAAGATCTTGCAAAAGAATGCGTCTCAACTTGGTTTTGGAATCACCGATGAAGATTTTGAAAAGCGGGTGAGAAATCATTACGAAAGTACAGGGGATTATCTTGCCTATAGTTTTGGTCTCGATCAGCTTGGCTATGACTTAGATCGTTTTAGTAACTGGTACACTCCTGATGTGCAAAAAATGATTGACTTTGAAGGCCCACTCATTGATGAATTAATTGCCCTCGAAAGAGAAAACCAAATTGAAGGCACGGTTTGGGAAATCGGGAATGAGCCAAATATGCATGTAAGACTAAATCCCAAAGATTATGCCGAACTCTATGTGGCTTACCATAAGCGTATTTTTCAAAACAAATTACCTGAAAGATCGCGCGTGGCCCTAGGGGCTTTAATCCTGCCGGAGCTTCTACAAAGCACGCGTTCTCGTTTTGTAAATTTGGCTATTGATCAAGGACATTCGGCATTTAACGATAAAGTCGAAGTCGTGGCCGTTTACGGTCATGCGGTTTCTGCTGGAGCGGGAACAGCGGTGTTTGTGACAATGGGCCCAAGTGGGGCTAGCTATACATTAGGAGTTTTAACCACTGGGGGCTTAGAAGCCTTGGGGCATGGCATTGCTGAATATGGTCGATACACCGCTGATCGCATGTCTCGCGATATTGGAAATCAAATGGCTGATGCCGTTTTAAATATTTCAACCGCAGAGTATCTAGAAGAAGTCTTATTAGAAATATCCAGAATAGCCCCAGAGGTTTTACCTCAGCTTGATATTGTTAGTTTACACGCTTATCGTTATGAAGAAAAACCACCTTTTATTGGTTCTTGCCAACTTGAAGACGAGCTGACTCAAGTGTTTGACGAAGTGAAGTATGTTTTTCAAAAATACACAGGTAAAGAGGTCAATATTTGGGTAACTGAATTTGGCAATATCAATGACCCCAAAGAAACCACCGAGCAAGAAAGTATTGAACTCTCGAAACAGCGCATGAATCAAATGGCGTCTTTCTTTTCTTCCCGTGATGAAGTCGAAAGATGGTTTTGGTTTAAGTCGATCGGGGGAGATAAAGCTCTCGAGCAGCTCGATTTGACTCCAAATTCACGATTGTTTTTGAATTCACTAGGGGTAACTGTTGACAACCCATATTTCGTTCCCGCATTTACTTTTTTTGATGAAACCACTTTGAGTACACTAGGTGAGAATTATTTAAAAAAAGCTTTAATGCCAAATGTTGATTTTGTGAATACGCCTTTAGGTGAGAATTCTAAAAGTAATGCTAATAGTGAACTGGATGATAATTCTGGTGAAGAAGGAGCTGGTTCCTTTGATAAACAAACAGATTGGATTGTTGACATATATTCTGTAGGTCAAATTGATTTGGTTTCATGGCCCTATACCGAAGGCAAAGGGGCGTTGCAACTTTCAAGTGCAAACGGAACTTTAAGAATTGAATCTGCAGATGCTAT
>JBNKYI010000412.1:0-2580 GCA_050300815.1 Fibrobacterales bacterium | reverse complement strand
CGGATTTTTTTCAGAGAGCCTCATCGCTCTTCGGGTTTGAAAGACTTTTCCTTGAATCCCTTCACCGACCTTGAGTCCTTCGAGTCGAATTTTTCCTTCGTTAATGAGGCGATCCGTTTCAAGACTGCCAAACCCTTTGGCGATTCTCACCTTTAATTCGCCAGACTCTTCATCGTAAACCATTATATGCCCTTTTTCTGCATCGACCAACCGTATGGCGGTGTGCAAAATTCGGGCGAGAATTTCTTCAAGTCGGTGCGAGCGCGCGAGCTCTTCTCCGATAGAACGAAATTGAGTGATCTGATCAAGCAATCGCAATCGCTTGCGTTCACTTTGCAAAAATTTGACGCGCATATACCAGACGCGCAAAATCCCTCTGATTTGCAGCAAAGCGTGTGGGGCCAATTCGGCACAGTACTCAAAGAGCAGAATCAGAATGCGGTTGGCGTGAATGCGACAATAAATCCAACTCATAGCCCCATCGTCTGAGGTGATGACCTTCGGGCTGTAATCAATGGTGTCTTGCTTGAGGGCGTCGAGAAATGGTGTATCCACGCTAAAACCGAGCTTAGAAACTTCAATCATGTCAAAGAGAGTCTGATTGAGAGTGTCATAAGAAAAAAGACTAAAAGAGTCGAGGTTAAATTCTCGCATGAGAACAGTGCGCAGCTCTGCACCGTAATTTTCACCCAATAAATTGTCGCTAAACAAAAAATCTAGGCCGCCTAGGGTTTCCCAGTCGAGTTCGTCAAAGTTTTCTTGATTTTGTTGCTCAGCCACCTTTGATTATCTTTCGGTTGCTAAGGAGCCCAAATGAATTTTGAAATGTGGTATGCGCTCACCGTCTTCTTTCTTATTAGCCTGTGTCTAGGTTCGTTTTTTAATGTAGTTATTTATCGAATGCCTCGAGGATTGCCTGTTAGTCATCCGCCCTCGGCCTGCCCAAAGTGTAAAAATTTTATCAAATGGTACGACAACGTGCCAGTTTTTGGTTGGATTGGGTTGCGAGGAAAGTGCCGCCAGTGCAAAAATCCCATTTCGATACAATATCCTCTCGTTGAATTACTCACCGGGCTTCTTGGTGTTTTGGGCCCTCTTTGGGTCTTTTACGATCAAGGCGAACTCAATTATCCCGCGGCCTTGAAGCTTTCGTGGTTGCTGATTGCCTGCGTTCCTATCATGGCGATTGACTTTAAGCACTACCTGATTCCCGACATTATCGTGTTGCCGGGCTTTTTATTTGCAGTGGGGATTTCGTTTTCAGAGGGCTTTATGGTGGGAATTTGGTCGGCCTTAGGGGGGATTCTTTCAGCCCTAGGGCTCTGGCTATTTACGTTTTTAATGAGCAAGGTGCTTAAAAAAGAAGCGATGGGATTTGGCGATATTAAACTCTTGTTAATGTTGGGAGCGTTAAATGGAATCAGCTATACCCTACCTACCTTGGTGTTGGCCTCGATTTTTGGCATGATTTACTTTGTCGCCCTCAAAATTTTGCAAAGAATCAAAGAGGGTGAAGAGGGAATGGTTCCCTTTGGGCCGTTTTTGCTGATGGGGGCTTTGGTCGTGCACATTCGCGGAGAAGAACTCTTAAACAGCTATCTCGATTGGGTGATGAAACTGACTTTTTAACTTAGATTTAGCCCATGAATTCAAGCACTTCTGTTAAAAGACGGCCTGCCAACAAAATTTTATGGCTCGACCGGGGCAAATGCATTTCTTGTGCGGGTTGTGTGGGCACCTGCCCCGACCTCGCGTTAGATATGTTTGATACCGACCTTCAGGTTTTTCAAGAGAAGTGCACTTATTGCACCATTTGCGTGCGCATTTGCCCCGTAGGAGCTCTAAGCATTGAAACAAAATGAATACGATATTCTCGTGATTGGCGCTGGGCCTGCGGGCTCGGTGACGTCTAGGCATCTCGCTTTAAAAGGCTATTCCGTTTTGATGATCGAGAAACGTCCGGTGATCGGTTCTCCGGTTCGATGTGGCGAAGCGACAGGAAAGCGTTCGCGTTTGGCGGATTTTGGCCCTGTGAATGAAGAAACCATTGAGACCGACATTAACGGAGTCATCTTGCACGCGGCAGAGGGAATTCGCATTCAACACGACGCCCCTGAGGTGGGTTTGATGCTAGATCGTCTAAAGTTTGACCCTCACTTGGCTAAGAATGCAGAAGATGCAGGCGTCGAAGTGGTGACTTCTGCTCGGGCCGTTGATATTGCGCTCCCTCATAATGGCCGTCGAGTGGTTAAAGTAGACTTTCAGAACCAGGTTGTTGAAATTTCAGCCCGAATGATCGTAGGCGCTGATGGCGTTGAGGCATTAACAGGTCGTTGGACCGGTTTGAAGTCTCGGCAGTTGCCCCCTTACACGTGCTCGGCCATCGAACTCAAGCTCGACAAAGTCGATCCCCATCCCCACCATCTCAGCTTCTGGGTGGGTAATGATTACATCCTCGATGGTTATATCTGGTCTTTTCCGAAGGTAAAATCGGGGATGACCAATTTTGGGGCGGGTTTTATCACGCCCAAACTCAAGGCGCCGAATATTAAAGAGGTCACTGAAATGTGGCTCGAAAAA
>JBNKYI010000411.1:0-2586 GCA_050300815.1 Fibrobacterales bacterium | reverse complement strand
GCGCTGCAAAAGCAAGAGCGGCGTCGAATCGTTTTTGCGACGAATATCGCTGAAACCTCATTGACCCTAGACGGAATTCGAGTGGTGATTGATTCTGGCGTCGAGCGTCGAATGGTTTATGATGCAAGCACAGAATCTAATGAATTGAAAAAAGTAAGAATATCAAAGGCATCGGCAGAGCAACGCCGGGGTCGTGCAGGTCGACAAGGTTTGGGGCAGTGTTTTAGGTTGTGGGAGTCTGCCGAACAATTAGAAGATTTTGCCCCTGCTGAAATACTGCGTTCTGATCTAATGTTGTTTAGATTGCAAGTGGCGCGTTGGGGAGCGCCCTCAGCAGAGGCACTGCTCTGGTTAGACGTTTTGCCTTATCACACACTGCAAAGAGCGGAATCTCTTTTAAATCAAATGGGGGCGCTCAGAGAGGCATCAATTACCGAATATGGAGAACGCATCGGGAGTTTTCCGATGAAGCCTCAGTGGGCCCACTTTGCATTGCAGGGATTAGAGCAAAAAATCTCTCGAGAGCTTAAAGAAGAATTAGCTCAGATTTTGGCGCTATTGAATAATCCTCCTTTTTTATTTCGATTAAATGGGCAAAGCGAAAATGACCTCGATGTTTTACTCGAAGCGTTAAAATACAGGAGAGAAGGGGATTACCGCTTACACGGCAAGCGCAGAAAAGACATTTTAGATGAATCTCGAAAAGTAGAGAAATTATTCAAGGTTTTTGCGAAGTTAAATGAAGGTGAGGATGAGTTTTTTTCTGAAAACTTTTGGGGGATTCAGTGGTTGAGAATTTTCCCTCAGAGTTTGTTTCTTAAAGAGAAGGCCACTTTGTTTAAAAATGCTCAAGGAATGAGAATTGAAGTCGAGCCCGATAGCGAATTGCATAAATCAAACGCCTTAATCGTATTCACTAAAGTGGGCAGCGGAGGGGGAGCGAGAGGGATTTATCGAGCTCAGATGGCTTTGGGCATAAGTGAAGAAGAATTACGTCAAAATTTTTCAGAGGCATTTAGGGATCAAATTCAATTTCATTTTGATGCAGAAAAAGACCGATTGATGGTGATTCGTTGTAAAACTTTGTTGGGGTGTGTTTTAGAAAGTCATCCTGGGGCTTGGTCAGACCTTCCTAAAGATCCATCACTCAAAGATGTTGCAGAGGCTTTCAGAATCAATTCGTGGTTTTCTCGATTAAATAATTTGTTGTCTGATATCAAAATGCGTTTGCAATTTGGCATTTTAAATCAATGGTTTGAGCTAGATGTACCTGATTATATTCAGCGTATTGAAGATTGGTTATTGCCGTATTGGGATTGGAAAAGAGAATCTTTGAGTCAGATGTCACCGCAAGACATAGAAAAAATTTTAATCCAGTCGTTGGATTACTCGATTCAGAAAATTTTGGCAGAAGACATTCCCGCAGAGATAAAATTGCCCAGTGGTCGCATGGTGAGCGTCGATTATCACAATGCTCCTAAGGTCTCGGGCAAATTACAAGAATTCTTTGGTTTAAAAGAGCATCCTTGTATTGGTCCCCAAAAAATACCCTTAACCATTGAGTTGTTATCTCCGGCGCTACGCCCCATTCAAGTGACCGGAAATTTACCTGGTTTTTGGGCGGGAAGCTATGAAGAGGTGAAGAAAGAGATGAAGGGACGCTATCCTCGGCATCATTGGCCTGATGATCCTACACAATTAGAAGCGAGTTTTCGTTCAATAAAAAAGAAATGATTTAGAGGTGATTTTAAAAAAGGATCTGTAATTCAAAAGTCTGCTCTTCTTTGCGATAAATCATATTTTCAACGGGAAGTTCGAAGGCCCATGCGACTCTTCCACTCCAATCGTCTTGTTGAATTCGTAGAGCGATCCCCATTGTCAGAGCGAGTCCTCCCCATTCTCCGGGTTGATAATAACCTCCTCCGTTGAGTTGCACCCAATTCATTTGCTTTTCTAGACCAATACCTAGGCGGGTATCTCTCCATTGTTGGGGTATTAATGTGATTTCTCCATTTAGCAAATAGTCTGAATTTTGATAAGCGAGAGAAGAACGCCAACGACTCGATAAATTTTCGGTGTAGTATTCATTGCGATTTAGGTTGTGATGCCATAGCCACGACCAGAAATCTTCGACGCTTAATCCCCAGTAGAGGTGATCAACGGGCTCTGTGTGAATTCCCCAATCAATTCCTAGACCGATCGTTTTTCCTTGTTGACAAGAGGGTTGTAATTCGGTTTCGCAAAGGCTACCTACTTGAGCCATATAGCCTTTAAAGGCAATCCCCAATTTTATTTTTTGCGTGAGCCTTGACCACGTGCTGAGATCGAGAGACCAAGCGCTTTGTAGTGTCCATTCAGAGGCGAGATCATCTCCGAAATAATAGATGGAATGAGCACTGTGCAAAATGAAATTTACGGGCCCCCCAAACCCGGCGTAAACTCGACTTGGGGCATAAGGAGAGCTTTCTTTAAATAGCTGTAGAGTATTTTGCCAGAGGGTGCTGGCGAGGGCGGGATTATAACGGGTTGCTGCAACATCTCTAGGAAGAGCGCTGCCCGTGCGCCCCATAGAGCGAATAGAATAGC
>JBNKYI010000410.1:0-2588 GCA_050300815.1 Fibrobacterales bacterium | reverse complement strand
AAATTCTTCGTCGCTCGTATAAAGCCAAGCGGCAAGGCCGCACTGACGAGCACCCATTACATTCTCTATTTTATCATCAATAAATAAAATTTGCTCGGCAGAAACACCCGTCATCCGGATAAGCTCTTCATAAATTTCTTTATTGGGCTTTAGCATTCTGAGCTGACAGCTCACACAAAAAAAATCGAACCACTGTGCCCAGCCCTTTTTAGACAAAAGCGGATAAGCTGACTCTTCGGTGTTGCTTAAAAAGGCCAATTGCAACCCTCTTTGTTTATATTCTGTGATCGCATTAGGCATATAGGGGTTTAACTCAAAAACATTTTCTGCCGCTGGCCCCCATAAAGGCTCTTTTCTCTCATAGCCCACTCGGCGCCAAAACTCTTCTTCTCTAAGTCCATTCTGAAAAGCCTCTAGAGGCAACGACATTTGTTGTGTTAGATGATGAGTCGTGACATTTAGCTCTTTTGCACAATACCGAATCAAGCCTTCTGCGGGATTTCTGATTAACACTCCACCCCAATCCAAGGCGATTACTTTAATCTGATTTGCTTGCATCTTTGATAGACCTTTTGCATTAATGAACTGGTCAACAGACCTTCTATTTCATTTTCAGACACCCAAACACCTTGATCATCGGGCAAAATACATTTTGCTTTTTCGACGTCTGCAAAAAAAATATTTGTCCCTATTTTATGGTGAGTGATGTGATGAACAATTCGAAAAGCCCCCGAACTCCAAAAAGAACGAATATTTTTCTTGTTTTTTTCTTTCCATTCGTTGACCCATTTCTCAGTCTCTGAAAAAAAACACCATTCCTTCTTCAACAATCCCGACCAACCCTTGAGCAAATAATATTCGCTCCCAGAACAAATCACCAATGTCGAAACCTCAAGCTCTTTTGTCATTTTTTTGGGTCTTTTGAGCGGAAGATTCAATACTTCATTTGTTTTTTTTGACTTGCAATTTATTCCCAAAGGGCAAGCTTCACATTGAGGATTTTTAGGACGACACACCAGTGCGCCTAATTCCATAAGAGCTTCGTTAATTTCTTTTGCATCACCCTTTCGAATCCATTCTATCGAATAGTTCCAAAATCGCGTTTGCCCTTCGGCATTCCACCAAGGTTGATCATCGTAATAATAACGACTAAATAATCGAATTAAATTTCCATCGAGAATAGGAACATTTAACGAATAGCCAAAGCTTCCTATCGCTCCTGCCGTATATTTCCCCACTCCGGGTATTTTTAAAATTTCTTGATAAGAAGGTGGAATTTTAGACTGATGGTATTCTTTTAGCCAAAGAGCTCCCTTATATAAATTTTCAGCTCTCGAATAGTAACCGAGACCGGCCCACAATGCTTTGATCGCTGCTAGATCAGCTGCCGCCAAAGAGGCGATATCAGGAAATTGCTGTAACCATCGTTCGTAATAAGGAATCACCGTTTGCACTTGTGTCTGTTGCAACATAATCTCAGAGACCCATACTCCATATGGGTCTCTAGGTTCTTTGCGCCAAGGTAAAATCCGTTGATTCGCCTTAAACCAATCTTTTAATTTGTCTCGGTCAGCTTTCAACAGTTGTTGTTTTATTATCGAGTTTTCCGATATACTTGTAATCGATGTAAAGTAATGCAGGAACCATTCCGAGAGTCAAGAATGTCGCCACAGACAGACCGTAGATAATCGTCCAAGCCATCGAAGTCCACCACATCGCCGATTCAGATCCTATCTGAACGGTGAATGTATGAAAATCAAAACTCACTGCAAAAGCCATAGGAAGCAAACCCGCAACGGTGGTAATTGCAGTCAACAAAACAGGCCTAAGACGTGTGCGCCCCGCTTCGATAATTGCATCTCGATAATACATTCCTTGGTTGACCAATTGATTCGTATAATCAATGAGAACAATTGCATTATTCACAACAACACCCGCCAAGCTGATTATACCTATTCCCGACATGATCGTTACAAAGGTCTGCCCTGCGAGTAAGCCGCCAAAGGCAAAACCCCAAAAAACACCTCCGAGAGATAAGAACACCGAAGCCATAATGATCAGAGGTTGAGTGATCGAATTAAATTGCACAATCAACAAAATCAAAATCAAACAAAATGCAACCACAAAAGCCTTCAAAAGAAATTGCGTCGCTTCTTGTTGAGTTTTTTGACCTTCTCCTGTTGTGATTCGATAACCCTTTTCTGTCTTGATTTGTTTGATCGCTTCGGCAATTTCTTGTTTAACAAGATTCTTATTCAAGGCATCTGGATGAAAATCGGCAAAAACTTCAACCGTACGTTCTAGGTTCTTTCTCTTAATCATTCCCGGACCAGGTTGAGGATAAATCTTAGCGATAGACTTCAAAGGAATGCGCTTTTCCTCATGTACAATTTCAAGATTACCCAGAGCCGTCATATCCTTGCGGTAATCGCCCTTATACTTCACTGTAATGTCGTATTCGTCTTCTCCTATTCGAAGTTTAGAGGTCAAGCCTCCATTGATTGCACTGCGAACCGTCTTAGCAATCAACGAGGTATTTACTCCCATTCTCATCGCCAAATTTCGATCGACATCTATTCTGATTTCAG
>JBNKYI010000409.1:0-2593 GCA_050300815.1 Fibrobacterales bacterium | reverse complement strand
ACGTGGCTGCCACGTGGCAGCCGTTTACCCCAAAGGTGGAAAATTTGACAGTATTTCAGCCAATAAAGCGAAGTAAGATTCCTTTATCTTGTATTACTGAATGCGCGTGTTAAATTTGTCGAATAATTTATCATCAACCTTTTCTCTTGTGAGAAAACCAATAAAGGGTTTGATTTAAAGCATTCTGACCGGCGTTTTTGTTTGGGCAGTATTTAAAGAACTCCCTAGAAGGACGGTCATGTATAAACTTATTCTGTTTATTTCTCTTTTTCCCGCAGTACTTTTTGCCGAAGGTCAACCCGCAGTTGATACGGGCGTGACCGCTTGGATGCTGGTTTCTAATGCCTTGGTGCTTTTAATGATTCCCGGTCTGGCCATGTTTTATGGGGGCTTGGTGCGCACTAAAAATGTTTTGGGCACAATGATGCAAAGTTTTGCGGCGATGGCAATGATCGGGGTATTATGGGTTGCTGTGGGGTACGCAATGGCTTTTGGCTCTAATGTGGCTGGGGGCTGGTTTGGCTGGAACAGCGATTTTTTCTTTTTAAAAGGCATTGACGATTCCATTTTAGATGCGGGGATTCCCGAGTATGTTTTTGCGATGTTTCAAGGCAAATTTGCCATTATCACTCCAGCGATTTTAGCGGGGGCCTTTGCCGAAAGGGTTTCTTTTAAGGGTTATGCCCTTTTTACCGTACTTTGGGCCTTAGGGGTTTATAATCCGCTTTGTCACTGGGTTTGGGCTCCTGATGGTTTTTTGTTAAACCACGGTCCTAAGGGCGCGATTGACTTTGCAGGGGGAACGGTCGTGCATATTTCTGCGGGGGTCAGTGGGTTGGTGGTGGCCCTGTTGCTTGGTTCTCGCAAGGGTTACGGTCAAGTGCCGATGACTCCCAATAACTTGGTGATGACTCTGATGGGAGCGGGATTGTTATGGGTGGGTTGGTTTGGTTTTAATGCGGGCAGCTCGGTAAATTCGGGTTTAGACACTGCGCGCGCTTTGACCATGACGCAAATTGCGGCGGCTTCGGGTGCGCTGTCTTGGTTGTTTATTGAATGGTTTCACCACGGCAAGGCGACTGGCTTAGGGGTTGTATCGGGTATTTTGGCAGGTTTGGTTGCGGTGACTCCGGCGGCGGGTGTGGTGCAGCCGGTGGGAGCAATGGTTTTGGGGGCGACGACGAGTTTGATTTGTTATGGTTCGCTATTACTCAAAAATAAACTGGGCTATGATGACAGTCTTGATGCCTTTGGAATTCACGGTACGGGTGGAATTGTGGGGGCCCTTTTACTCGTTCCCTTTATCAGAAATTCTTGGATGAGCGATGCGGCAGAGGCCGCTGGTGGCAGCTGGTCTTCTTGGGAACAATTATGGGTGCAGGTCTACGCCGTTTTGGTTACAATAGGCTATAGCGTTATCATGTCAGTGATCTTTTACTTTGTGGTCAAGTGGACCGTGGGTTTTCGCCTTTCTGAAGAACACGAAGTGAAGGGCTTAGATAAAACTCAGCATGGTGAACATGGTTACGGCATGTTAGACATTCAATAGGATAGAGAGGAAGAAATGAAATTAATTACAGCAATTGTACAGCCTGAAGCTTTTGAGGCGGTGAAAAAATCATTGTTTGATGCTGATATTCGCAAGATGACTGTTTCTAATGTGATTGGTGCGGGGCAACAAGGGGGCTATCAAGAGAGCTATCGCGGAACGATAGTGACCGTGAATTTGCTCAAAAAAATCAAAATCGAAATTGCAGTGAATGATCCTTTTGTTCAGCCAACGGTTGATGCAATTATCGCAGGAGCTCGTACTGGAAATATCGGTGATGGAAAAATATTTATCACAGAACTAAAAGAGTGTATACGAATTCGCACGGGAGAAACGAGCGAAGAAGCGATAGGATAAAAAAGTTTAAGATCTTTGAATGACGTAAAGTTTTATTCAGGCTAACCTTTTAGTAAGTAAAATAAAGCTGCAGATTTATTAGTCTGTGGCTTTTTTGTTGTCGCAAAAGCCATTGCAGGGTTTAATGCATTGAAGTAGATTTCATGACGGTAGTGGTAAGTGGCATGAAATTATTTTTCTTTTTCTTGACATTGGTCTTTTGCTCATGTTTAGAATCAAATGTCTTTCATTCTAAAGAGAGCGAATATTTAAATCCTTATACTGAAGCGCAGTATAAGGTATCTCCTTTTGATAAACAGCTCATTAAAAATGCAGTTAAAGACGCTAACCACTTGAGATTGGCTCGTGTGTGGTTTGAGTTGGGTAGAGGGGGATTCTTCAATTTAAAAATAGAAGACATCGGTTCTTTTAACGAATTGGGTGCTCAGTGGGATTCACTATTTTCAGTAAGAGTTCAATATCCTCCTGCTGATAGCTTAGTCGACTCAACGTATGCAGTCATTGGCAAAGTTTGGCTGTATGAAGATCGTGATGGAGATCTAAATCTGCATAGAGAAGATGTTTTGCCAGACACCATTCTCACATGGATTGAAGAATGGGATAGCCTAAATAAAACTTGGAATCTTCGAAATTCGAGGGAATTCAAATTTGCGAACGAAGCGTTAAACACATACAGAATAAAATTTC
>JBNKYI010000408.1:0-2621 GCA_050300815.1 Fibrobacterales bacterium | reverse complement strand
ATTCCAGCAAGGGCGCCATAAGGCCCGAGAGGTTCGACGAGGGTGAAAAGTTTTTGAGCGACCCATTGATCTAGGCCTGTTTGTGACATGGCCGTTGAAAGGCAAAACAAACTGCCAATTAAAAAGATGACATTCCATTGAATGGAGCGATAGATGTCTTCACTTCGTATAGTTCTAAGAAGCAGTAAAGCAAAAACTCCCGCAAGCGAGGCACTCGCTATGCTAATAAATCCCAGCGCAGAAAAAAGCACCACTCCTAGTAAAACAAGACTGACCGACCAGAGTTTATAGGGATTGAATTCGGGAGTGATGTCTTCGTTGAGAATTACAAATGGAATTTCAAGATTGCCCGAACGATTGCGAAATTCATCGAGTCGTACGGTTTTCATTTCGACGAGTAAAACGTCTCCGGCGCGCAGTTGAGTTTTTTCAATGTGTTCGTGAACAACGCCGTCTCTTTGGCGAATTGCCAGAGGAATGCCTCTGAAATGTCGTTTAAATTCGAGCTGTTTTAGATTCTTACCTTCAAATTCCGAACCCGCCGGAATCAGTAATTCAAGCAGTGAGGTTCCACTGGTTTGAAAACTTTCACCGTTGAATAAAAGGGGAGTGTGGTCAAGCAGTCTCAAGCGGTCTCTCAACTCTTGCAGCTTGCGGGCGTTGGCTCTGACTTTTAAAATGTCGCCTTCTTTAAGAATCATGTCTTTGGGAGGGAGCAAGAAACGACTACTCTCTCGAATCACCTCGATGATTTCCATTTCGAGCTCATTCACCAAAGGAGAGTCCATGATAGGACGGTCAATTGATCGAGATTCATTGGTAAGTTGCAGCTCGGCGAGATAATCAGACATAGAAAACTTTTTTTGCAAGTCTGCATCTTGAACTCTTTGGGGCAAAAAATATTTGCTAAAAAAGACCAGATAAATAAGCCCGCCTAATGTCAGCAAAAAACCAATAGGGGTGAAGTCAAAGACTTGAAAACCTTTGAGCCCTTTTGAGGTTAATACCGAGTTGGCTAAGATATTTGTGCTGGTACCTAGCAGGGTAGATGTGCCTCCCAAAATGGTGGCGTAAGATAGGGGGATCAGGTATTTGTTAGCGCTTTGTTTCGCAGTAGATGTCGCTTGTAAAACAACGGGAATAAGGACGGCAACAATGGGGGTGTTATTTAGAAAGCCACTCAAGAGGGCGGCAGAAGCGGTCAGTGCGAACAGACCCCACAGGGGTTTGTAGCGGATGACTTTACCTAGTTGTACACCCGCTAGAGCTAGGGCCCCACTTTTGGTCAGCGCGTGACTGATGACAAACATGGCCGCAATGGTTAGGGTTGCAGGGCTACTAAAACCTTCGAGGGCTTTTTCAGGAGTCAGTATTCCAGCCAATAACAAAACGGTCATCATTCCCAGAGAGACAATTTCAGGTCTGAATCGATCGCTAATGAAAAGCGCAATTCCAATGATCAATGTCAGAGTCAAAACAAGTAAGTCGGTATTCAAAACGTCCTCTAAGATAGATGATAAGTCGATGGCAAAAACAAAAGGGCTGCGAGAAGAATCAATCTTCAAGTCAAAGTTACGCAAATTTTATATAAATTTAAAATGAATAATAATGATTTACTTATAAATAAAAGTTTATATGACGTTTCACCAGCTTCAGCTCTTTCGACGCATTGTGCAAAGTGAGTTTCATCTTTCTGAGGCGGCGCGTAAATCTTTTATCACCCAACCGGGCCTTTCTCGACAGATCCTTCAGTTAGAAGCTGAATTGGGGCAAACTCTCTTCGTAAGAAAGGGCAAGTCTCTTTTGGGATTAACAAAAGCCGGAGAGGCTCTCTGGTTGCGCAGTCAACAAGTCTTTGTAGCCATAGAAGGTCTGCATCTTGATCTAGATGAGATTCGAGATGAAAATCAAGGAGAGTTGCGTTTGGGAGCAACTCACACTCAGGCTCGGTATTTTCTTCCTCGGGCAGTGACGGAGTTTAGAAAGAAGTATCCTAAAGTACGTTTGCAGATTTCTCAGGGAAGCCCAATGGAGATCGCTGAAAAATTACGCCAAGGTGAAGTGGATTTTGCAATGGCAACAGAATTTTTGGCGGCTCAAGAAGATTTGTATTCGCTTCCCCTTTACCGTTGGAAGCGTCTGTTGATATTCCCTCATCGCCATCCGTTAAAAAAACAAAAAGAAATAGGCCTATCGGATTTATGCCATTATCCCTTGGTTACGTATATGCACGGGGTTGCAGGTAGAGCGCAGATGGATCGAATTTTTGCAGCCCATGAACTGATTCCAGAGGTGGTGTTGTCGGCGGTCGATTCAGATGTCATTAAAACCTATGTTGCGCTAGGCATGGGGATAGGGATTGTTGCCGGGATGGCCTATGACTCTAAAATAGATAAGGGCCTCTACGGAATAGCGGCTCCTTGGTTTGGAGAAAATGTGAGTTTCTTGGCGTTTAAAAAGTCTTTAGAATGGAGAAAATATCACGGGGAATTCTTAAGTTATTTGGCCCCTCACGTCTCAACGGAGCACCTTGAGGAAATTCGACAGAACAATGAAAAAATTTTGCCCGAACTCCTCAAAGCTTGTCCTCATATCTAGGCGTGTTCGTGTTTTTTGTGAGC
>JBNKYI010000407.1:0-2622 GCA_050300815.1 Fibrobacterales bacterium | reverse complement strand
CAAGCTTTTCAGATGGAATTTATGGTCATAGGAAAAGATGTTCATTTACAGTTAGACGATATTATTCTAGAGGGTGTTGATCTAAATGACTTTAACTATACCGCAAAGGTTGAACCTGAAAATGATGGAACTTTACCCGTAGTTCAGTTGGGCAATGGGGAATTTTGGGATTCTAATCGTTGGATTATAAATGGGATGGAAGCAAATAGCTTAGTTGAAATTTACAATTTGAAAGGTGAAAAAGTGCATCAATCTAGTATTCGCTCTGATGGCACTTGGGAAGGGGATGCATACCTAAAAATTCTTCCAAAGGGAACTTATCAAGTGCGAATATCTGAGCGAAAACGAACTTTAAACCTAACGGGAATAAATAAGTAATGAGGTGCATGCAAATTTTTATACTGCTTTTTGTTGTGTCAGTGAGTTGGGGTGCGCCCCATTTTCCTTTTCCTCAAGAATTGAATTATGGCCAAGGCAATGTGCCGACCTTGGCCAAGTCTTGGAAAATTCAAGAAAAATATGAAAGCTGGCTCTCTAATATTTATGCAGAAAGTGGAAGTCTGGCTAGACTTAGGTTTGATCAGTTGACAGAAACCGTCTCTGAGGGAATTGGCTATGGAATGCTGATTTTTGTTTTTATGGATAACGCCAATAACAAGACTCAGAGTAAGTTTGACAAGCTTTATAACTATTACAAAAAGTATCCCGATGCCAAAGGTTTAATGCATTGGAAGATACAGCACCCAAGTGAAAATGACGTTGATAATGGATGGGTGAGTGGTCAAAATTCGGCAACGGATGCTGACCTCGATGTGGCAATGGCTCTCTACATGGCTCATTATCAATGGGGCTCTGGAGGTGCGGTAAATTACTTACAAGAAGCTAAAAATGTAACGAGTAAAATTTTAGCGGCAGAGGTTAACGGCGATAATACTTTGAGACCGGGATCCGCCTTTGATGATCAACGCAATCCCTCTTATTGTTCACCTGCGCATTTTAGTGTTTTTGCGGAGCATAATTCCGGAGATGCAACTCGTTGGAATGATGTAAAATCAAAGTGCTACACTTTCGTGACAAATAACCAAAACAATTATGGACTTTGGTCTGACTGGGCTCAATATAATGGTGATGCATCAAATTATAAGACCACTTGCACCTCTGGGGATATTTGCTATGGATTTGATGCTGCTCGAGTTCCATTGCGAACAGCTTGGGATTATGCTTGGTCAGCCAATTCAACAGCTAAATCGTTAATAAATAACTTTGCGAGTTTTGTGATTTCTAAAAGTGAAAATCCCAAATTTGTCGGTGGACCTATTGTATATAGTACGGGACAGATGGGGAATTGGATTAATGGTACTTTTCACGGGAGCTTTGTTTCGGGCATGCTAGCGCACTCAAATGCGACAGCCTTTAACGCTTACTATGATAAACTTATTCTGATTCAACCAGCGGGTTACTTTAACGAGAGCCTTATATTGCTTAATCTTTTACTCACTTCGGGGAATATGCCTGACATGGCACACGTTACCGCAGATCCGAATTGGCAAGAAAAGTTAGTTGTTGTCAGTTCTTCGAGTGCGCCGAGTTCATCGTCATCATTGTCATCATCATCAGATGGGATAAGTTCATCGGCGGTGATGCTTGACAATGTTTCGGGATTGAGATTGTGGACGTCTTTTGTAGATAATGCAGGTTCTGTAGCGAACCCTGCCCCGGGCGAAAATGTTCTTGAATTTCAGTACCCGAACACTGTTGCTACAGCAACGATAAATAAAGTGGCAGACAATGGAACGAATGAGCTGCGAAATGGCTTACGGGTTCATTTCAATTCGGCTCCATCAGTTTCAAATTTGAGTTCATTAGAATACATTCAGCTGAGTTATTACACTCAGGGCAACTTTAGAATGTCTCTTATACAAGAGGGCGTTGCCATTGAGAGTGAATGGGGATTTGACTTGTCAGATACTCAAGGAGCGAATCGATTGAGCAATCTTTATCCCGAAGATCTTCTTCAACGCCCAGGAGCCCCCTATGTGGCTTTAGACCTGTCGAAAATATTGGGAATCCGCTGGTCTTTTCTGGATAGTGATGGGGGTGAGGGGATTGTGGGAATCCGTAGTATCACATTTTTTGGCGCCGAGTATGTGGGAGTGAAAACCTTATACCCTAAAGCCGAGATAAGAATTCAAAATCAGAAATTTACCCTTCGAGGAGAAGATGTGAAGTCGCCGGTTCTTAAAATTTACGATTTGCGAGGAGTCTTGATTTCGACGAGCTCGTTTGAAAGAGATGGCGATCGATTTGAAGTTAAACCAACGGATAAAATATCAAACGGAATTTATCTCTTTAGGGTTGAAGATGGAAATCGTCAGCTCGTTACAGATAAAGTGAGATTTTAAAATTCCCGTTTTCAAAGCCTACCCTTAAGACCAACTCACATTTTTACCACAAGCAATTCTTTGAATTTCACGGCGAATCTAGATGTTGATGCGTCGGCGCCGGCCGACAACGGCTCCCTTTTGTAAATCGACAAAAGGGGGGTAAAACGATTCAGCTGCCTTCGACTAGCTCAGGCCATCGCAGGCGCCGCTGAGGGCTGGGCGCTGAAAGGCCACCGCT
>JBNKYI010000406.1:0-2638 GCA_050300815.1 Fibrobacterales bacterium | reverse complement strand
TAGTGAGGCCATTAAAGAAGCGGCTTTGGCGGCAACTGAAAACCGCGCAATTCACATTTAAATCCCTTCTCACTGTCTTAAAGACCGCTCTGACGGTCTTTTTTATATCGAGAATTAGAGGCAAAGTTTATTCGATTGACGGGCATTGTTGACCTAAAGTACAATGAACGAAATGTCTAAGATAAAGAATATTGCCTTTGATGGTCAACTTCGCGAGCTCGAGCAAGAGCGGCAAAGTATTGAGCGTGCGAGCCAGTTTCACTGGGTACATTGGCTTGTTGTACTTGGTTCTCTCTTGATCACGCTCTCGGCTTGGTGGATCAGTTCTAAACAACAGCAAGAAAAAAACAACGCTCGTTTTAAAGTTGCGGCTCACCACGTCGGACAGCTCATTATTGAACGCTTCGAAAAATATGAAGTCGCACTGTGGTCGGGAGTTGCCGCTATCGAATCTCATGAGGGATGCATGAGTTGGAAACATTGGAAGCTGTTTGCCGATCGTTTAAAAATTGATCAAATGTATCCGGGAATTAATGGCATTGGAGTCATCTGGAAAATTAAAGAAAATCAAACCCAGATCACCGAAGACTACTTTCATCACGAACGCCCTGATTTTAAAATTTTTCCCGATCACCATCGACCTGACAAATTTCCCATTGTCTACATCGAACCTGAAGATATCAATGCCAAAGCGATTGGGCTAGATATCGCTTATGAAATGCATCGTTTTGAAGCGGCGGTTAAGGCAAATCAAGAAAAAACAGCACAAATTACAGGCCCCATCACTTTAGTACAAGATAATGATCAAACTCCTGGTTTTCTTTTTTATGCCCCTTACTATCAAGATCACTCTCGTCGCCCCAGTGACCATATGCCATTTATGGCTGATGGATGGGTTTACGCTCCTTTTATTGTTAAAAAACTTTTAATTGGGGCCTTAGCTCCCGAAAAAAGAGATGTCAAAGTAAGAATCTCTGATGCAGGCAAAATCATCTACGACGAGATCTCTACTCAAACTTCTTTAACACTCCCCAGCTCTGAATATTTTCAAAAAGACACCCTGCAAATTTACGGCAGAAAATGGGTGATTGATATCCTAGCCAAACCAAGTTTTTTCCACAATGTTCAGTCAAAACAGCCTGCGATCATATTGGTTACTGGAATACTTATCGACACTTTATTGATCATTCTCTTTCTAGCTACTAGCGCTAGCAATCGACGCGCCATTGACTTTGTCAACCGAGTCACTCAACGACTTCAAAAACGCACTCATGAACTTGAACAAAGTAACCTCGAACTCGAACGTTTTGCTTACATCGCTTCTCACGATTTAAAATCTCCTCTGAGGGGAATGAGCAACCTAATCGACTTTCTCAATGAGGATCTACAATTTTATCTAAAAACAGAAGAGTCTAAAAAAGAAATTGATCTGCATATTACTCGACTCAAGCAACAAAGCCAACGAATGATGAATCTCATTAAAGGCATTTTGGAATATGCAGGCATTAGTAAAACGAAACGCCTTCCCGAAGAAATCAATGTCGAAAAAGTAATCCAAGAATGTTTCAACGACTTGCAAATCAATGAGACCCATTATGTCATTGAAGGGCCGCATATTCAGTTTAATGGAGACAGTACTCTCTTTACACAAGTTGTTGCAAACCTAGTAACCAATGCCGTTAAGTATCACCACAATCCAGAACAACTGAAGGTTGTTCTTACAACCCAAAAAACAACTGATGGATTTCGAATGTCAATTAAAGACAACGGCCCAGGCATCGAAGAAGAATATCATCAATTGATTTTTGAACCCTTTCAAACACTACAACCCAGAGATGTTATTGAAGGAGCCGGTATCGGTCTGTCTATAGTCCGCAAAATTATTCGAGGCATAGGGGGAGAATTAACCCTCAAGTCATCACCGGGACAAGGATCCGAATTCATTTTTGACTGGAAAATATCAAGGAGTGACAATGAATAGTGATTTTTCTTTTCTACTCGTTGAAGACAACGATGTCGATTATGAGGTCATTGAAAGATCTTTAAAAAAATTGAAAATCGCAAATCCTCTTTTTAGAGCGCAAGATGGGATTGAGGCCCTAGAATTTTTAGAAGGATCTCACCCCAGTGGAATTCAAATTAAGGCCCCTTATCTTATTTTGCTTGACTTAAATATGCCCCGAATGAGTGGCGTTGAATTTTTAAGAGAACTTCGCCAAAGACCCCATCTTAAAAGCGCCATTGTCATTGTGCTCACGACCTCTGATCGAGAAGAAGATATCAGTGAGGCTTATGACTATCACGTTGCTGGATATTTGGTAAAACCCCCCAATGTATCCGAAATTCTAGATATGTTTTACAAACTCGAAGCCTTCTGGAAGCTTTCGCTTTATCCTTCTAATGAAGGTTCTATGGGGTGAAATCCCCCCAAACTGGCCTAATTGATTGGTGCTAAAAATTGCAAGGAGCAAGCGCATTATTATCCTTTGATCCCCAAATGGAGTGTAGAGCTTCCTTTTTATTCAAATAGACGTGTATTTATCGACTGAGCCTAGAGAATCAGCACCAATCAATTAGGCCAGTTTGCACAATTTTAAAAGACAGCCTTAAAGCCAAGCCAAGCTCAACGAAAAACCGT
>JBNKYI010000405.1:0-2639 GCA_050300815.1 Fibrobacterales bacterium | reverse complement strand
ACAGCCGGATGATGATGCGCGGACTCCTTTTGTCTGAGGATGCCTCCATACGCGGCAAGCCCGAGCTTGAGATCTATGCCGACGATGTCAAATGCGCCCATGGCAACACCTGTGGTGAACTTGAAGAAGATCAGATTTTTTATCTAGAAAGTCGAGGGTTTAGTCAAGCTCAAGCCCGCACTGCGCTGACCCGGGGATTTGTCGAAGAATTGATTCAAAAAATATCTGACCCCGACTTAAGAAAACGGGTAGATGATCTAATGATCCAACGACTGAAATCTACTTTAGGAGCTTGGCAAGATGCATAATATCCCCCTGCAAAAAATTCGCACAGATTTTCCTATGCTCTCTAAAACTTTTAGAGAAAATGCCCTTTGTTACCTCGACAGCACGGCGACAACTCTTAAACCCCAGTGTGTTATTGAGGCGATGAATCGTTATTATCAAAGTGAATACAGTTCGGTTAAACGCGGTGTTTACCAACTTTCTGAAGCCACAACGCAAAAGTTTGAAAAGGTGCGCGAAACAATCAAAGTCTTCATCGGGGCACAACGACAAGAAGAAATCATTTTTACCCGAGGCACCACCGAATCAATCAATTTGGTTGCACAAACTTGGGGGCGGGCAAATCTTAAACAGGGCGATCGCATTGTGCTCAGCGCTCTCGAACATCACGCCAACATTGTTCCTTGGCAAATCATCGCCGAAGAAAAAGGAGCGGTTATCGAAGTTATCCCTTGCGATGACAAAGGAAATTTAGACCTCATAGCATTCAAGTCGTTAGCCTCTCTTCCCATTAAACTCTTGGCCTTAACTCACGTATCTAACTCCATTGGCACCGTAAACCCTATCGAAGAAATGATTCTTATTGCAAAGCAAGCAGGAGCTAAGGTTTTGATTGACGCCGCTCAAAGCATTGCCCACAGTGCGATTGACGTCAGCAAACTCGACTGCGATTTTTTGGCTTTTAGCGGTCACAAAATTTACGGCCCCACAGGGATAGGGGTTTTGTATGGCAAATACGAGCTTCTCGCCGCAATGCCTCCTTATCACGGCGGCGGAGAAATGATTGAGAAAGTCACTTTTGCAAAAACGACCTACGCAAAGCCTCCTGCTCGTTTTGAAGCGGGAACTCCGGCAATCGCCGAAGTCATTGGTCTAGGTGCAGCCATTGAATACGTTAACGAATTGAATCTCAAAGAGATTCACATTTATGAACATCATCTGTTGGTCTACCTCAAAGAAGAGTTAAAAAAGGTGCCCGACATGCATTTTATTGGCGAAGCCGATCAGCAGGCCGCCATTCAATCATTTACCCTTCCCTACGCTCATCCCTTCGACATCGGCATGATTCTCGATGAAGAGGGAATCGCCGTGCGTACGGGCCATCACTGCGCACAACCTGTAATGGATCGCTTTGGTGTTTCTGCCACAGTGAGAGTCTCTTTGGGTCTTTACAACCGCAAAGAAGACGTCGATCACTTGGTTAAAGCGCTGATGCGAGTGCACAAATTATTCGCTTAAACATCTCTGGGATAAGCTTCTATTCCCATTTCAGTGAGGTCTAGACCTTCGCTTTGCTCTTCATCACTGGCCCGGTTTGGACTGATAAATCCGATGCATTTAAACATGAGAAAGGCAAGTGGAAAGACAAAAGCGACACAGGTAATTACACCAATGATCTGAGAAACAAAAAAAGACGTGCCTCCGTAAAAAAGTCCTGTTTTTCCCATCGCAGGATTGCCGAAGATCCCTAATGCAATGCCTCCCCAAAGCCCACAAACACCATGCACTGAAATCGCCCCTACCGGGTCGTCGATCTTTAATTTTTCTTCGATGAGCAATGCAGACAAGACCACCAAAAAGCCCCCTACACCTCCAATAACAACCGCCGCCCACGAACTCACGTTTGCACAGCCTGCTGTAATCGCCACCAGACCAGCCAACATTCCATTGCACGCAAAGGTCGGATCGGGCTTGCCAAATTTAATCTGAGTCAACAATAGGGCAACCACACTTCCCGCTGCAGAAGCCAAGGCCGTATTCACAGCTATCTTACCGATATCAAAGCCCGCAGCCAGTGACGATCCCGCATTAAATCCAAACCAACCAAAAGCCAAAATAAATGTGCCGACAAAGACAAAGGGAATATTGTGTCCAGGAATAGGATTGACCATTTCTCCTTTTTCATATTTCCCTAAGCGAGGACCTACGACTAAAGCCCCGGCCAAAGCGATGATTCCCCCCACCCCATGCACCACCACCGAACCTGCAAAATCCGAAAATCCGACGACAGAACTCAACCATCCCCCTCCCCATACCCAATGACCAAAGGTGGGATACAAAAAGCCGGCCACAAAAAATGACGACATGCAAAAGGCTGTAATGCGCCACCGTTCAGCCAGAGTTCCCGAACAAATCGTATTGGCTGTCGCCGCAAAAACCATTTGAAAAAAGAAGAGTGTTGACACCCCTGTACCGAGAAGATCATCTCCTAAAAAGAAACCCTTTGTACCTATTAAGGTGGCCATTTTATCACCCACTTGAAAGCCAAAGGCGCTGTTGAGCAAATCTCCAGAAATACCTAAACTATCGATAGCTCCCACTCCTCCAAACATAATTGCAAATCCCACTGCCCA
>JBNKYI010000404.1:0-2642 GCA_050300815.1 Fibrobacterales bacterium | reverse complement strand
GGCGGCTATCTGAGGTTTCGTCAATACGGGGCTTAGAATATTAGCGCGTCTGTACGGGGCCCTTGAATCTAGATCTTTCCCAGGGCGTTAGATCTTCGGGATTGCTGATTTCATATTTTTCTTCTGAATACGTGTTGAGATAAAATTTGGCGCGGGTGGCTTCGGGGGTGTCGGCAAAGAGTTCGATGATCTTTTGCATCAGTTCTATCCCTAATGGTTTACCCGCTTTTTCGTTCCCCAATTTTAAATACCCATAAGCGATGTAGAGTAGGCCCTTGGCCGACATCATGGCCTCGGGGTCTTTGACCCATTTGTTTTTTTGATCTTGAATGTAGGCGGCCACCCACCATTCGCAAAAAGTCCAGTTGGCTATTGAGTCTACTGAGGTTAACATTTCGAGCAAGTCTTCTTGCTCGGCGCGTGCTAGGCACTGCGCGGTCTTGGCTGAATCTAAGGCAAGGTGGGACGCTTTGGTTTTCATGTCGATGACAAAATTCCAATCGCACTCGGTCCATTGGTCTGGGTCTTCACCTAGGTTGTCATCTAAATATTCTTGCATTCGAGTTGCGTATTTGTCTTCACAGGAGATGACTTCTTGGGCTTCTAATTTATAGTTGAGGGTTCCGAGGTTTCTCACGGTCGCTGCACAGCGTGAACTTTTAAATTCTTTTCGTTCGCAGTCTTTAAAAACATTTTCAAAAGATTGGCCACAACCGATAACACCACCATCATTCCAATGATTTGAGCATTGAGATTGAAAAGCAGCCTTTTTCGCTTTAAACCTTTGGGCGCACTCGCCATAACTGATTTGACCTTTAAGCGCTCTACATTCTTGGATCAATGTTTTAAGTTCTTCTTTGTATTTCTGGCACTGTTCATCAGTTGCAGATTGAGGCGCTTCGGCGTGCAGGTGGGTCGCAAATACGAGTATGCATAAGATCCCAATTAAGATGAAGTTCTGCCGAGATTTTTGGGTGGTCGAATTCGTTGAGATGCTTTTGAAATGCGTCTTTAATTTTTGTGTCATTGCCGCTCCCTATTTTTCTTGCTGATTAATATAGGTTCGATTGAGCGAGAAATGAAATGAAAAGATTGTTGGGGGGAGGATTGGGGGAGTTGGGGAAGTTGGGGAAATTCGGGGTTATATAAAAACTCTTTGTTGCGCATCACGCAACAAAGATATATATTTATGAAGTGATTTGCTCTTTTAAACACAAAGGAATCGAGAAGTTCTTCAATACCGGAAGCACTGCTGGCATTCAAGTAAAGCACCAAAAACGTTTAAAGCTAATGTTAACGGCTTTAAATACGGCGAGTGTTATAGATGATATAGACTTACCCGGATTTAGACTTCATCAACTTTCTGGGCAAAAAAAAGACATATGGTCTATCACCGTTAATGGAAACTGGAGGTTAACATTTCGATTTGAGAATGGGAATGTTTACATCCTGAACTATGAGGATTACCACTAATGACTATGCATGATCCTATACACCCCGGAGAATTTATTCGTGAGATCTATATAGAGCCTGCGGGATTAAGCATTCGTAAAGTTGCAGAAATGTTAAAGGTATCTCCTTCGACCTTCACAAGATTAATCAATGGAACAAGTAACGTTTCTCCTGAAATGGCATTAAGACTTTCAAAAGCTTTAGGAAGAACGCCTGAGAGTTGGTTGATGATGCAAGATCAATACGATCTTTGGCATGCTAAAAAGAAAATTGATTTGAGAACTATCTCGAAGATTAAGTTGACTGCTTAGTTTGCGTTTAGGGTAAACGCAGATTTGGTTTATCAGGGGTATGGGGTGTTTAAGTACCTTAAGCGATTGATGAAGTGATTTGTGTAAAGGAGGGTTGATTTGTTGATAATGTTCAAGACAGTTTTTATTGCAACCTTACTATTAGTCTATAGTAACGCTTACTCTCAATTGGTTGATAAAAACAAAATTGAAGATATTGAAAGAGCACTTCAAAATTATCCAAACGATATTGAACTCTATAAAATCAAATCGAGATATTTTGAAAAACGAAATAGCATTTACGAGGCGATAGCTCCTTTGTTAAAAGCGAATTCTCTAGTTAGTAGTGATTATGAAATTCGTGCAAAAATCGGTCGTCTTTACGATAAAGCCCTAATGAATGACTCCGCCGTTTTTTGGTATCAAAAAGTGATTGAGGCTAAGCCAGAAAGTTGGCAGATTATTCATAATTTGGGGATTGTTAAAGCGCGAATGGGTGAGTATCAAGAGGCTATTGCTTTGCAGAATCGAGTGCTTGAAATTAATCCAGAATTTGCTGGCGCTTATTATAGTTTGGCTTGTTACTACAGTATTCTGAAGGATAAAGAAAAAGCTCTTACTTATTTAGAAGAGGTTTTCAGAAGAAAACGAAGTTACATCGATTACGCTTCTAAGGACGCTGACTTAGATTTTATTAGGTCGACTCCTGAATATGAAGCTTTGGTGGATTATATAAAAAGTAATGTTCGGTTTTAGATTCATCTGGAAGCATTTTGTGTACGCGCGGTTTATACGCATGGTAGAATTTTTGGCAATTTGCAATTAGGGGGATTTCTAAAAGGGAATTTGGGAATTATAATTTCTTTTGGTAGAAATATTTGTTGTTGGTGGAGTTTGCCT
>JBNKYI010000403.1:0-2652 GCA_050300815.1 Fibrobacterales bacterium | reverse complement strand
CCCCGGTAGCCTACTACGACGCATTCGGTCACCAGATCAGCTTCAAGGCCTCAAGAACTCTGCAACCTCATTTCGAGAAGTGATCGAAGCATAGGGCTCTCATTCAAGAACATGCTCAAAAATAGATCTATACCCATCATTCACTTAAAACCAATTCTTCATAGAGAGAATATAATCGCTCTTTATTTTCTTTCACCCCATCTAGCCCAACAAGATCATGAGGAAGTCCTTCATAGCCGCCAAAGTCTATTCTGTTGATCTTTTGCTCGTCTCTCGAAATCCATCCTTCAACAATTCGAGAGACAATCACATTATCGATCTTATCATCATTTTCATTGAGAATCATTGTCACTTGAGGCGAAGCAAGTTTCTGCTTGCGGTTTTTATACACCTCTAATCCCAATTCGAGAAAGGCTCCTAAAGCTTTCGTGCTGTATTCGTCATAGTAGCCTTTATCTTTTTCTTTTTCATCATCTCCCCATTTAATAAAACGGTTAGGGAGCCATCTCATCACTTCGGGCAGAATAGCATGCAATTGCTTAGGAATTGTTCGCACACCAATCACCGGAGAAAGACAAATCGTTTTTTCAATGCCGGGATAGCGCCCAGCGCCCCATGCAGCCAGCACACCGCCGCCTGAGAGCCCCATAACAACCGTACGCTGACCCATCGATTTTATGAGATCTAGATGCCTCGCCACAAAAGATTTTAAATCGGCAAGAGTCAGCAGCCCCTGCTCTCTCTCTTGCTCTTTTGCAAGGCCATGATAAGGCAATCGCGGAATCCAAACATTAACCCCTTGACGAAACATTCGGTAAGCGAATTCTTCAAATTGAGCTGGTGATCGAGTGTAACCGTGATAACACAATAGACTCACCGACGTGGGGTGTCCGTGATTAAAGCAGAGACTTGACTGGATAACACCGCTCCGCTCCTCTTCTTCAATAATTCCTCTTACCCTTTTTAGAGCACTATCATAAAGGTCCATTTTTCCATATTAGCCACATTACAGACTTATGGCTAGGCGTTCATTCGTTTTTCAGAGCAAATAATGTAGGACGTCTCTAAAAATTGCTTTATCAATGAAAATTTTTAGGTACCCTGTAAAGTTCTTAAAAAGAAAAGGGGCTGTCTCAAAACTTTTGAGACAGCCCCTTTAACAAAACTTAGAAGCGTCGTCTTCTAATTCCTATCTTATCGTTACGCTCTTTATCTTCAAAGGTGTCACCCCCTATTTTTACTTTGTATTTAAAAAGTGTGACGTAAATTCCCGTTCCTATCCAACGCCCATCAGAAGATCTCATGTCCCACGCTAAATAAGGATTGCCCGAATTCTTTGTGCAGTCGCCGTCATAAAGCTCTTTGTCTGCACAGTCAAACCTACTTTTTCGACTAGCGACAAATTCTCCGCTCGCCGTAAAAAATGTAAGTTCATATTCAAAAACAACATCTTTAGGCCCTAAATCTCCTGTGGGATCATTTTCGATAATCTCACCTAAGTCATACTGTAGTAAATATCCCGGCATACACGTCTCTTCATAAGCTTGTTGCGATGTAGAGCCCGTCGGCAATAAGATCTCACGAATATTATCACGTTCGTGCGCAGGTACGCAGTTGTGAGCGAGATCGACCAAGCTCACGAAGGCCACTTGACTGCGCGCACGTCCCTTGATTTTAACCCAAGGATTATTTTCATGAGGAACGTTACCTGAAAAATCCACGATGTTCTCTATATCGAGTTTTAAAGAATCTCCGGCGCGAGGAGTAAGCTCTCCGCCATTGGGGAAAATCAAAGTGGCCCTAGAGCTGTCTGAATTGTAATTCACAATCGAAGGCCCATAAGCTCCTTCATTCTTGACACCATCCTTCCACATGCGAATAATATAAGGGCTAAGAGTTAGTTCTTCAGCTTCTCTAACCGATTCGCTCAAATACGCATAGAGCGTATCCCATAAATTACCCAATCCCACCTCGGCGCGGGTCACTATAGGCCCCACCTTATCTTTAACAGGCAAACTTAAATCGAGTTTGACTTCTTCACCCTGTTGATCTCCATCTTGTGGGATATAGGTATACCAAGTGGTTACACTTCCCGAATAAGGTCTGGCATCTTTGTCTCCCGTGAAGACGATGGTGCTCATGTCGCGCATATCAATGATCAGTGAATCCGACACTCGATGCGCGGCAATATCTGCTCCCTTGAGAATGAAATTGTCTGCCCCGCCCCATTTGTAACCAATAGAATCAGGCACATCGTCACCGGTAATGGCTCTAGCGTATTGCACCCAAAGACTATCGGCAACGCCATCGCCATTCACATCCCACATTTCTGCTCCCGTAATAAAAGGAACAGGAGGTTCTTTCAGTATGAGATTTGACCAAACCAATTCATTACCCACTGTCTTTCCACTCACTTTGAACGAACCATCTCGAACGTCTCGTGTCGCCATAACAAAAATCTTAACCGCTCCAGAATCCAAATCGACTCGGCTAACTTCTTCTCGATTTTCATCGAGGAAGATAATCGAGTCGCCGCCATCAAGCACCAATTGATCTGTGCAAAAATCGCACTTTACCCCCGCATAATTCGCGATAACATAGACGGGATAAGCGATAAAGGCCCACTCGCCGAGTTTAACAGAATCAGGATTT
>JBNKYI010000402.1:0-2656 GCA_050300815.1 Fibrobacterales bacterium | reverse complement strand
TTGCTTAAAATCAAGGATTTTTTCTTGAGGTTTAGAGCTTATTTTGTCTGTGGACGCTTGGACAGGGCACAGGGCAAGGATTTTTTCTTGAGGTTTAGAAGTTATTTTGCTTGTGGACATTTGGACAGGGCAACGTTGGATTTCAGGAATAGCTATTTCACCCGACTTTACCCAATTAACGATGTTTTCAATTGTATATTGATTGACTTGATACTTTTGCATTATAATGTCTTAGCTGATCTTTTCAGTTATTTTGCTTGTGGACGCGTGGACAGGGCAACAGCACAGGGCAGCACACACTTAGCCTAACCCCTAAAAATAAGTGGCATATCCTATATGCTTCATTTCCCCATTTGTGTCGTAATTAACTATTAAGACAAATTTATCGCATTCGATAGTTAATCTCGCATTTCCCTCTGGATATTTAGACCAAGAGGTTCTGCATATTGATTCATAAAAAAAACTAAATAACAACGGGTCGAAATCATCTATTGAGAACTTCTGGTCCTTAATTGAAAAGACAACAATGTTTCTAACTTCATCTGTAATTCTATTTATATCAACATCTAAATTAAGAGTATCAATTTCAAAATCAGGTAAGGTATATATTTCTTTGCAATTGAATACACTATCAACCCTGACCAAATCTTTATCGCAAACATTTTTGAAGTAAAGATTTGGCTCAACTTCCTGAGAAAAAGCAATTCCAACTAACAAGGATAAGGCCACTATGTATTTTTTTACCATCGTGTACCTCCTTGTGTAGGTTCTGGCAAAGGTTCACGTTCTTCGAAAAGTCGACGAAAATATTCCATTGTAGTTACAGCTTTCCGTTCCTGCCTAACAAACGAATTTCCTTGTTGATAATCTAACCTAAATCGACTTCCAAAATCAGAATCATTTATTTTAATATTTACACTTCCTGCCTCATCAGGCTTTATTACTAAACTTTTGCCTCCAGGAGTACGTAATCTAATTGTCTCTTGGCTCTTATTAAGATTAGATAAGGCACCGTCATTTGTAGATTTACTAGTCATCTCAGTATTGGTTTCAAAATAGGCACCGCTTTTTAAATAAAAATTATTCTCAAATTGAATTACAGTAATATTCGTTTTCTCATTAGAATTAGAGGTTAACGTAACCTTTCCATTTGCTTGTAATTCTTGAAAAAATTCATCTTTATTTGGAAGATTTAGATCTGGATCTAATTCTTTTAGAAAATTTAATTCATTGTAAAAAATGTCAAGATTCTCTTGGTGTGATGCACCATTAGGTTCTAACATCCCATCAGGATCTACTCCCAAGATCGGATTTGCCCCCACATATAGATAAGGAGATGGATACTGATCCATCGGATCTCTTCCGATCCAACTACTTGTTAACGGGTCGTAATAGCGTTTGCCAATTAGGTTACATGGGCGAAAAATTTTGCATATAGAGCACTTTGGAGATAACCCACCATCTACAGAAAAACTTTCCATTTCTTTGAGACTCTTCGATTCATCTACTGTTTCTTCTACTTCATAAATCGCCAGACTTAAAAGTCGATCTATATCTGTATAAATCTCGCCGCTATCGGCGGCGAAAAATAAAGAAGTTGTTGGCAAGTCAAGTTGAGTCATGATCTTTAAAATAAATGTTTTGAGTGTTTTTGGCAGGAAATTTTGAGTTTATTCTTTTAGGACTTCTTGGGGCACGGGCCTGCCTTACAGTATTACATAATACAGTTTATGCAAAGTCTTTCTCAAGCGAAAAGTGAGCGATTAGACTTAAGTTGCGGCTTCGCGGGCAACCGCATAAACGGTATTATGCAAACTTTCAGGTTATAGTCGCTGCTGGTTTTGACAAAGTTAAAAATCTGCAGCGACCTCGGCCCGTGCCCCTAGTCCCTCTATTGCTCTACTTTATAAACCCGCGCCAGGGTGAGCATACTCTAACGCAGATTGTATTAAGCGAACCTATAACCGCTGGTTTGCATAATCTCGTTTTATGACGAAGGCCTGAGAAGCGGCCGTAACTCTTGAGCCTCAACACCGCCCGCCGAAGAGCCCTAACGTAGCTCGCAGGCGGATAAGAAACATAAGGCGAAAAGAGTTTTGCATAAAACAGATTATGTAAAAACGAAAAAGAGCAGTCTTGATATTCTTTATTCAAGTCTGCTCTTTGTAGTGGCCAGCGGCTGGCGCGGGGAGGAGGCGGTTTTCTAAGGGGTGATATTTTTTTTGCAACTCTTTGAGATCTTTTTGATTTACATGGGTGTAAATGCCTGTGGTTCCTATTTTACTGTGACCTAAGAGTTTTTGAATTACAACTACATTACATCCGTTCTCGAGCATATGGCTTGCGCAGGCGTGGCGAAGAGCGTGCGGGCCCAAACCAGTGATTCTTTTAAGAAGGTAATAGAGGGCCTGTCCTCTAAGGCGACTTCCATTTTCAGACAAAAATAAAGCGCGGTGATCTTCTCTAGCCAGCTTAATGCGTTCTTCTTTTAAATAGCGTGTTAAAGCCTTGCGGGCTCTTTCTCCTAAAGGAACCATGCGTTAACTAAGAGGCAATCTTTAGCCACTAACCACTCTATAAAGAGATGAAGGCGATGTACTTTAGCGTAGAGTGTTAAAGGGCGCAGACCTTTTTGCATTTCTTTTAATTTCCAACG
>JBNKYI010000401.1:0-2660 GCA_050300815.1 Fibrobacterales bacterium | reverse complement strand
CAATCTTGCCACTTACAAATCCATGCTTGCAATGAGCCCGGAGCGTATAACTTTCGATCTTCTATTCGAGTATTATAGCGAGAAGTAAAAGGGTCAAAAATAATTTTGGTTTTACTCAGACAAGTTAAAAGTTTAAAGAGAGGAACAAAGCGGTGCCCTCCTTCTGTGATCCAAAGTAAATCAGAGCCTCTGCCTTTTTTCAAGTATTGCCAAATCAAACTCAAATGGCGCCAAGGAAAAGCAATACCTGAACGACATTCAACCACTTGATAATTTAAATCTTTGAGTAACTCTTTCACCGTGAGATTGCGGGGATAGTTCACTTCGTGCTGACCCAACACGCAAGCCTTTTTCATGAAGTAAATACCTTATCCACATAAGCCTGCGCACATTTTTCCCACGACAGCTCACTGAGAATGCGCTGGCGAGCTGCCACCCCTAAAGATTTACCGCGATCTGCGCGACTTAAAATTTGAACAATGGCAGAAGCCAACGATTGTTCGCTAATTTCACCAAGTAAAAATCCGGTTTCGTTGTGAATCACCGCATCAACAATTCCCCCCGTTTGTGCTCCAATCACGGGCACTTCACAGGCTCCTGCCTCTAAAAATACAATGCCAAATCCCTCTACATCCGTCTTTGATTCACTGCTCGGAAGCAAAAAAACATCTCCTAAACTGAAATACTCAACTAGCCTTTCTTCGGGAACGTTGCCAATCACACTGACATGAGATTGCAACTTCATTTCGGCAATCAACGTTTTGATATTCTCAAATTCAGGACCTGTTCCCCCCATCACAAAATGAGCATTGGGGATTTTATCTAGCACAAGAGGTAATGCTTTGACCAC
The DNA here is from genome assembly GCA_050300815.1 of Fibrobacterales bacterium. Classification (GTDB taxonomy): domain Bacteria; phylum Fibrobacterota; class Fibrobacteria; order Fibrobacterales; family CAWVXU01; genus JBNKYI01. The sequence goes on along the minus strand of JBNKYI010000401.1, from coordinate 1,810 downwards.
CAAGGCAATATTCTTGCGAGCCACCAAGCGGGTAATACTGGTAAGCACTACTTTACCTTCAAGTCTCAATTCTTTTTTTAACGCTGAGGTGTCTTTAGGAATAAAACGCTGTGGATCTACTCCGGGGTGAACCACTTGAATGCGATGAAAATGAGGAACTGTTCTTCGAAATAAGTCGGCAATCGGGTTAGAGTTAGGCACCACCGAATCAAAATGGCGATAAACTCTTTGACTGAGCCATCCTGTCAAGGGTCCAAACACACCGTGCAAGAGTTCTCGCCCATGCACCATTGAATGAATAGCCGGCCCTTTAAAACGCTGACTTTTTAATAAGAGGGGTATTCCATTTTGCCACTGAGCAAATAAAACGTGATCAAAAGCCCTACCCGTAGCCGCTTCGGCCTCAACTCGTTTTTTTAAACGACCAAATAATTTCAAGAATAAGAACGAACTTTGAATCTGAATTCGCTCAATTTTAAAGGGAGCGTTTATATCATCGGGGTGATTCACTCCTGGGCAAAGTAATGTCAACCTGTGCCCCTTTGCAACAAGACCCACCGCCAATTGATGGCAATAAGATTGAATTCCGCCACGGGCGGGAAAATAATCTTGGGTCACCAATAGAATGTTCATTTAGACAACTCCCTTAAAGACACTTCTAAAAATTACTTTATCAATCAAACATTTTCGGAGGAATGATTTTTTAGAGGGGTCTTCAAATAAATTTCAACAAAATGGCAAGCGGCACTCTGCCACGAAAATTCTTCGATAAAATGTCTTTGCTGACTTTGACTCTTCTTTTCCAATTCCTCTTCGCTTGCCATTTCAATTCGTTGCATTTCTTCAACAATGGCATTTTTTAAACCCAGCACATCCCCCGCGCAGACTAAATGCGCGTGACCTTCTATCAATTCTTCTAAAGAGCCCACCCGACAGCTCAGCAAAGGAGCCCCCGCCGTAAGTGTTTCAAGCATTGTGTTGCCAAAAGATTCTTCGCGCGAGGGCAGCACCGTTAAACGATTTTTCAAAACTAAATCCAGCAAATCTTTTCCAGAAGCCCATTCCCTCCAATAGCAATTTTTAGCAATGCCTTGTTCAATGGCAAGGCGCTTATAATTTTCTAATTCATTGCCTTTGCCCACTAAGGTCAATGGGTGTTTTTCTCGCAAAGTCGCATCTAAACCCGCATAAGCTTTAAGAAGAACGTCAACCCCTTTGCTTTCGACCATGCGCCCAAAATAAAGCAAACCCGCGGTTCCTTTTTTTTTCCATAACCCCTCAGCAAACACTCGATCAATCCCATTGGGAACCACATCCGCACAGCGTCCAAAGAGAGCCATGATGAGCTCTTTGCTAAACCCACTCGTCACCGTAAGCTCATCCGCACAATGAATGCAACGATGCACATTGTAGTATTTAGGATTTCTAAGAAGCAAAGTCGGCAAGGCCGATTTAATTCTTAAATCAAACGTCTTAATCGACGAAGGAAAATCGGGAAAGCGATTTGTGTGTACCCATTTTTTCAGCGTGAGTCGATGAAACCTCGCCGCCTCTTCGCCCTGAGAGTGAACTAGGGTTTCGACACTTTTTATTTCGTTGAGTTTCTTTGCGAAACTTAAGGGATTTAAAAAGCGAAACGGCGAATTCATTTTTGCTTTAAAAGCAAAAAAGCGAGCCCAATGCACCCTATAAGGCAATCCCTCAGGCGCACATTCCCTATCAAAAAAGCCTTTAGAATAAATCACCTCAACCCGATGCCCCAACTCTGCTAAAGCACAAGCCAGCATATGAGTGGATTTCTGGCCTCCTC
>JBNKYI010000400.1:0-2699 GCA_050300815.1 Fibrobacterales bacterium | reverse complement strand
AGTACTTGCTATTCCCCCAACAACGACAATCCATTCCTTGAAGTACTCATAATTAGATTTGTCTACGAGAATAAAGTCGCCAGGCACAGGCTTATAAGATAGCGCATCAATAAAAATTTTCTTTCCGTGGCTAAAAACCTGAATATTTTCGGTAGATTCTGTAGCAACTCCCAAACCAGCTTCTACCAAATAATCTATTGCCTTCCAATCTGGATGGTATAGATATCGTCCTCTTTTGTCAATAGCCCCACCTATCAGAATATCAAAAGACTCTGTATCAAAAAATATTTTTGCCTTTGGCTCAGGTTCAATGTTATCAGCCTCCGAGAATGGATAGCTTTCCACTAAGCCCGACGAATCGACTATCGAAAAATTTTCTATCGATTTGCCATTTGGATGATAATAGGCCTCACTTATTTCATAATAATCCAACACACTTCTCTCTCTAGACCAAGGTAAACTCAAATCATAACTTCCATCACCAACAACCACAGTTGGCTTAGTAAGATCTATGAAAGGGATATGTATTGTAGTTCCTGAAATTATTTCAATATGAGAAGAACCAAGGCCACTCTGCAACAATTCAATGAAGTTCAATGTATCGACTTTTCCAGAATTAATGACTTGAATTTTGGTGATGTCAGCTTTAGAAGTAATTCCACCCGATTTCGAAAGAATATTATGTATATCTTCGTCCATAAATGCCAATACGGTCCCTTGCTGTTGAACTGCACCTGTAATGGTTATCCGCTTCACATGAATAAGACTCAGTCGAACAGACAAACTTTCTAATTGACCCAGCTTAGATTCAACTTCTTCTCTGATAATTGCCCTAGCCTCTGAAATCAAAAGTCCTAAAACCTTTAAGTTCCCTACTTGCTCAATAATGATCTCACCTTGTGGACCTACTTGGTGATTAAAAACTCTACCATTTATCTCAATTTCGATGTAATCTCCTACTTTCAACTTATAGTCATCTGGGATTTCATTATTTAAAGTCAACGCTCGTTGCGCAGACCCTTCAACGCGTACGGGCAAAGTAGGTCTATAAACGTCAAAATCATTAGCAACTGAAAATACGACTTGAAAAACAAACAACCATAATAAATAAAGCATATTCATCAACCTCTAAATCTTGAATAATTTGTCAACAAAATAAACTTTTCCAACGGAAAAGTCTCAACTTTACTGCCATTCTACAATCAATATCATTAAAAATGATCAAAGGTATTTAGAGTTTATAACGCGTCAGCACCTTTTTTTCAACCCAATGCCACGAAGCATACCCCATAAGGCTACTTGCTGATGCCGACATCCAAAATAATTTAGTAGCCGAAATGTTCGGCATAAAAGAAATCAACACTTGCTGGATAGGAAAGGCGTAGATGTATACTCCAAATGATGGATCGCCCCATTTATTGAATTTAGTCAAAATTTTAGAATGACTTAGCCCTGCAAGAAATACCATTCCAATAGAAAGTTGTGCAAGCAAAAGATACTTCCATCCAAACGAAAGTGAACATAGGGAGAACCCCACAAATATTGCGATATTCCTCATTTTAATGAACTCGCGATATTGACTAATGCAGACACCCGACCAAAAGAGAATAAGAAATTCCAGCGCTTCATTATTAGTCACTAAATCAAAAGCATAAATTCCCAGCATCAGTATTAAACCTAATATTGCAAAACACCTCGAACAAAAGCGAAAGAAAAATGCCATAAATGCCAAACTAATGTAAGCATATAATTCCCAAGGTAAAGTCCAGAGAGAGCCATTAATAATCTTAGGGTAAGGTAGCTTGTCAAAAACATGCCCTGCAGTATACCCAACACCGGTAAGCAATGGAAGATTTCGCACGCAGTAATAAAACAACTCTCCTATACTTCCAGGGAAAATCATGCTTAAGCTTATAGATATGACGAGTAGTTGGACCCAATATCCAGGGTAGATACGCAAAAAGCGATTAATAAAGAATTTTTTTAGTTTGAAATCTTTTGCCAGACTGTAGCTGGTCAAAAAACCACTAAGTAGAAAGAAAATACTGACCGCTAATTTTCCCCCATCAAAACCAAACATCACAAAGAAAAGATCGGACGTAGCGGGACTCCCCGTAAGTGGAAATGAATGCGAGTAAATGACCATTAGAGCAGCCATGTATCGCAGTAAATTTAATGAGTTTGCTTGTTTGTGTGATTCGAAAAGATCGGCAAGTGTTTTATTCATATCTGAGCAAAATTAACTAAAAAGAAGATCTGTTGATTTTTTTTAAGAATTAGGGAGAATTAAATAAGTTACTCGGCGCAGATAAGGCAATTCATACAAGCCTAAAAAAAGGCTACCCATGGGGTAACCATTTATGCTCAAGAGAGGACTTGAACCTCCACGAACTTGCGTTCACTAGAACCTGAATCTAGCGCGTCTACCAATTCCGCCACTTGAGCTAGTGGGGCAAATATGCAAAAAATCTGCAATATTAAAAGTGTAAAGATCTTAAATCTGTAGACACGAACCCCTAACAAACACAACGTGTTTGTAGCGGAGATAGCTTCAGCTCAGCAAATGGGGCGGCTTGGCCCTAAAGGTTTTTATGCTGGATTATAGCAGGGATGTGTGCGATCGCCCGCGTGATTGATACCATGATGCAGGGGCGAATGATTATTCGCCCCTGCGGGTGTGGTAATCAATCACGCAAGCA
>JBNKYI010000399.1:0-2705 GCA_050300815.1 Fibrobacterales bacterium | reverse complement strand
ACCATTGGCCTATAGGGCGGCGAAGCTCATCATATTCAAAACGAAGGCGGTGTCCACGGGCATCATAAGTATGAAGGGGTTGACCATCAATAGCAAGCACTATAAAACGCGTACCCGCATCCATACTCATCGTTTTGAGTTTTTCACCATGAATGCCAAATTTATATTCCATCACCCCATTTTCACGGGCGTCAATAACCTTCGACTCATTTCCCTCGATATCTAAAACAATTCGGGTATCTAAAAGCGATAGATTCACTCCCTCTTTTAAACTCGACTGAGTGTAAAATGAGCGGCCAATGCTATCAAGATGAACAATAGTCGGAGTCGAATCGTGTTTGGCAGCAAGCCATGCCGCGCGACTTTCTGCATCAGTTGGCTCAGCAGATGTAGGGTCAGGACTCCCTCTATCACTATACCAATCACTTTCAATAACCGCATCATTTTGGTCATACTGTTTCATTAACCAAGGAGTAAACTCGACTTTGGTCAAGCTACCATCAGGAAAATCGGTTTTTACCACGCGCCCTAAAGCATCGTAATGAATTATCGGGGTCACTCCCATTTGGGTGGGGGCCACCTCATCATCATAATCAAAGTCTGCACTAAAATAAGGTTCATACTGTTTAACAGGGTTACCCTTATTGTTTAAAATAGTTCGCCCTGTTCCCACCCAGCGAAGATCAGTGCCACTATCTGCCGTTTTTGCTAAGCCGTCCGCTTCATCAAAGTAAGAGTACTCACCCGGCTCGGCTTGAACCTTAGTTAAAATCTCGCGGCCAAGACCGTCACTATAAACAAGGGCTTCTTGCCATCTCGTATTAGCTACCCCGTGTTTTTCTCGAGCAAAACTATGGGCAAAATTAGGCTTACCTAAATTCTGATAAGCAAATAAATCATATTCAAATCGAGTCGTCGGGTCGCTTAAAATATCCCCTTCCCAAACACCTGTGGTAATTTCTTTACCCTTGGCTGCTGTCTTTACAACTTGGCCCAAGGCATCTGTTTCAACTTCAGTGTGGTTTCCATTGGGATCAATGATTTCTTTAGGGCTAAGAGTACGGTAGTCTTGAACAGAGCTCACCGTATTCCCTAAGGCATCAGTCACTTCAAGAGTTAAGAAGTCGTATTCATCATAGGTGATTAAAGTCTGATTACCAAAGGCATCTTCTACCCCAATAGGTAGGTAAAAATGATTACCCGAATACTCTGGCACGTCATCGGTTGCAAAAACGTGTTTACCAGAAGGCAACCACCAATTCCCATCACTTCTTTTGACGTATCCCGCTTCAGCAAGGAGGTCATCACTGACATTAATATTTGGATCATCATAAATGTGTGTGATTAAACTAGGCGTTAAACCGAGAGCATAAGATTGATAAACCAGACCTTTTGAAGCCTGTGTACCTGAAGGTAGATTGCCGCTAAGGTCATTTTGGCGAAATAGCACCTCAGTATGCTCTACAAGTCTTTTCTCGAGATCCAACCCCGAGGCCACCGACTCAAAAGAAATCACTGTAGACGTATCAAAATCTTGAAGTAATTGTTCTTTATCAAACAAAACATCGGTGGGAAGAGCATAACCTGTTAATTCCCAACCTTTTGATTCAAAAGGCACTCGAAGCCTGTAGTCTGCATCTGTGTCGATATCTTGAGTATAGACACTTTGAGAAACAACAACATGGGTTTTGATCTGCTCAGCCCAAGCTGCATTTGGGACATCCGAGGGTTGAGCCCCGCCACGACCATAAACAATAGAGGCCGCTTTTAAAGGATTACCCAATTCGTCAGTATCAAGAATGATAAAATGAGAAATTCTTGGATCGCTCTGATTTTTTTCATAATGAACACTTAAAGACTCAGAATCAATCACTAAAAATGAGGCGTACTTTTGATCACCCTGATGGGCTTGTTTTTCTTTACCTTGTACTAACTCTATCTTACAGGTTTTTTCAGAAATAGTATACGGATCACTCAAAACCCCTATCGAAATTTCTTCATAAACTTCTTGGCGAAGCGCCATGCCTTTGCAGGCGCGAATAGCCTCTGACCTTTCACTTGTGCTTAGACTTGCAGGTAAAACAGGTTCTTTAAGGGCCTCAATGGTAAATGCAGTGTTATACTCACTGCGAAAATGCCCAAGAATTTTATCACTTTGAAGATCAGCACCAAGATGAAACCAAGTTTTAGTAATGACAGGGTTCTGATCTAAATCTGAATCTATTGAATTTGTGTCACTATCTTTTTGATCAACCCGCCCAAACCCTCTGAACTCTCTCTCAAGATAGTCATAATAACCATGGTGATAACTATAGGTGCTTTTAAAAATTTGTCCCGTAATTTTGTCTTCGGTTTCTACTGAGCTTAAACAGTGAATAACAAAAGGCAGCTTAGTCACCCATGGTTTTAAATTGGCTTCATCATCAAGGTAATATTGAGTAGAAGGGGTGTATTCTAGACGCACCTCCTTCCCCATATTATTTTTATAAAAGACCATGAGGTGGGGTTTCTTGCCCCCCATTAAATCAACGTAACGTAAAGGGCTATTTTGATCTTTAGAAAGTGGTGATGACCAAACCACACAAGCTGTTCCTTTTCCTAAAAAGTCAACAACTTGTAAATTGCTTAGATTATCAATCATCGGGAAGGCATCTAGTTCTTTGGTTTGAACACTCCACCCATTCCCGCTTTCATTTAACCACGCC
>JBNKYI010000398.1:0-2725 GCA_050300815.1 Fibrobacterales bacterium | reverse complement strand
TAGCAACGCCTCAGAGCGATCTTTTGAAGATATTATCGAAGAATACACTTTGTTGCGCAAAGCGACGATTGCCTTTTTTAAATCGTGCCCCGATTCTCATTTATTGAGAAGGGGCAATGCCTTTAAAGTAGAAGTGACTCCCTTAGCGCTGGGTTTTGTGTTGATAGGGCACGAAGAGCATCACTTCAAAGTGCTCAAAGAGCGCTACCTTGGTAAAGAGGCCTAATTCCTTTTTTGATAACCCAAAAAACTGCCTTAATGACATTCTTTTAAGTGAGTGAACAGAAATCTCAAATCGAACCTTGTGATTGAGCGACAAGAATATATTTTAGGCCAGAAAAGAATTTTCGGAGGCATCTATGTTCGCGTCTATGTTCGCGTCGAAATCCGCACCAGTGTCCACATTTATTTCTGTATGTGTACCTACATTTGTGAGACGAACCCTTTTTATACTCGCCTTAGCGGGAACTTTTAGTTCCTCTTTTGCACAACAGTTCTACGAAACCCCTTATGATTTAATTCGTCCGGTTTGGCCCATGCAATGGGATAGCACGGTTTTTAATCAGTATGTGCCTGGAGCTCGTTCGAATTCTATACCCGCTGGTAAAACTCCGCTGGCTTATTCTCCCAACGAAATCATTCCAGATACTTTGAACCAGGCTTACTGGGATGCGATGAACGTAAAGATGTCTCCTATTCGCGTCAACCAAGCGGGTTATCTTCCTAGCGACAACGAAAAATTGATTTACTACATCGGCGAGGCCTCGAGTTTTGAAGTCGTCGATGCGGGGCTTAATGTTGTAGGAAGTGGCAGTTTTACAAACACAGCGGCTTCGAGTATGAGCTCGACTTGGAAAATCGTCGCCGGGGTTAACGCCCAGCGAAATAATAATATTCGCTATACTGTTAACGCGACAGGCCCTAGTGGGGTCTTAAAAAAAGGCTCTCTCCCCGCTGGCTTACCCGAAAATCAACGCTTGAGAGTCAAGGTGGGCAATGATTATTCTGCCACCTTTATCATCAGTGAACGTCTCTATTCGATGGTACGAGCGGCGGGCCTCAAATTTCTCGGTACAAACCGCAGCGGCAATAGCGAATCTTGGTTTCATCCCCCTTCGCACACCAAAGATGGCGGAGGGCCCATCGTCGGTGGATCGGCCAGCTACGCTCCTAAAGAGGGAGCCTTACAAGGGGGTTGGTACGACTGTGGTGACCATTTAAAGGAATCACAAACCATGGCCTATGCCATGGCCACTCTCGCGGTGATGGCCGCTTCTGATCTTGGCCGCGACGAAGATTTATACGCTTATAACCACAATGAAACCGTGAACGTAGATGGTATTCCCGACCTTTTACGCGAAGCCAAGCACGGGGCCGACTTTGTATTGCGGGCTTATGATCTCGCCAATGGAGTTATTGATGAAATGGCCGTTTCAGTCGGCGACTTCGGCAAAGACCACGGTTGGTGGGGTCGGCCTGAATTTCAAGATTATATTCCAGCTAGTGTGAGCGGACGCGGAGGCCCTCACGAACGAACGGTACGCTTAGGCGAACTGGGATCTAATATTTCAGGACAAATGGCTGCCACCTTGGCTCTTGTCGGCAAGCTCTACGCCAAATACGATGCCACTTATTCTGCCAAGGCCATTCAAGTCGCAGAAGAAATGTACGACTTTGCTAAAAACTTGGCCCTAGGTAATTCAACCTATGGCAGTGGCAGATCCTTTAGCAACAATACCAAAGCCTCGGGGTGGTCTAGCTCAGCCTACAATGGCAACAATGAGCATCACGACGATTTAGGCCTTGCCGCCATCGCTCTGCTTTATGCCACTGAAAACACCAACTACCTTAAGGATGCAGTAGAAACGCCTTTTCCGGGGGCTGGGTCACAAAACAAAAGCAATGTCAATGCCCCTAATAACGTGGGAATGTTTCGCGGTGGATGGTTTGCTTGGGCCAACACCACGCTATGGAAAGCGACCAAAAATACCAGCTGGGCTAACGCCTATTCCTTTACCCTATACGCTTTTTATAAGCTCATTTTGCAAACAGAAGCCACGGCTGCTAAATACCAAATCAGCAATGCTCAACGCCTCGAATACATCGAAGACGTTGTCTATACCATGGTCGCTAATCTCTCGTCAGTATCCAAAGGCGATGGGGCAGCCTCAATCACTTTGCCTGCCACCGCAAACTGGGTTATAGGTAGTTTGAATACCGTCAAATACGACCCCGTTTGGTTCAACATGTTCACCGATAAAACTTGGATTTACAATCGCTATCAAGCGGGCAACATCTTTGAGGTGCTCGCCTATGCTGATGTCACCAATGACTTGCGCAATGTCACCTTACCTCAAACCGGAAAGCCCGATTGGAAGACCGACGAAATGTGGCAATTGGGCATCGATCAAATGAACTATATGCTCGGTCTTAACCCTTGGGATTTTTCGATGATGATCGGCGTGGGAGATAAAAATGACGCCCACCCCCACCACCGTGCCGCCAACCCCGAAGGAAAAAACGTTCCAGGCGCTCCTTATAAATATCGACCTCCCACAGGAGTCCTATACGGTGGTATCACCCCCAGTCAAAGCACCAATTCTCTTTCTCCTAGCACGATGAGTTGGGAAGATTATTTTATTTCAGAAACCTGTATTGACGCCGCCGCCACCTACCTCAGCGCCGCCACTATTCTCGCCAAAAGTGAAGACATCAACCGCGCCCC
>JBNKYI010000397.1:0-2727 GCA_050300815.1 Fibrobacterales bacterium | reverse complement strand
CCGACCATCCAAATACCAGCGTGCCTCACCTTCCGGAAATAAATCGATGGCAAGGTCGCCATTGGCGCGAGCGGTTAAGGGCTCGGTAATCTCGGGTCCTGCGGGCCCTCCATCTTTGGGATTAAACTTAATTCCACTGTAGTTCGCAGGATTGTGACTGGGCGTTAAATTGATCGCACAAGCTGTGTTAAAGACTTCTACCCCAGCAGAAAACTCAGGCGTTGTCGCCTCTCCCCCGTAAAGCACTCGAACTCCAGCCTCTGTAAAAACATTAGCTACGACGCGGGCAAATTCTTCTCCCATCATGCGGTTGTCATGCCCAAGCAATAATCCCTCTTTTTGCAATTGCGCAAAGCCGCTCACCCCTAAAGCCTCAAGAAGTGCTTTATCTTCACTGCGATAAAGGTCGAGAATCGCCTGGGCCACCACTTGAATGTTGCGCAAAGTAAATTCAACGCCCAATTCTCCTCGCCAGCCCGAAGTTCCAAAACTGACTTCGGCGGGCTCTTGCGACTCAATCACATATTTCTTGATCTCATCAAGTAAGGGCCAAGGGTTTTCAGTGGCGGGCGAAAGAATTTCTTTCCAAAGGGATTCGGCTTTAGACATTTTTACCTCTTATTTGGGGAATCTCACAAATCTCACAAATCTCACAGCGCTCACAGCGGAAAATTCTTGAAAGGCATCAACACATTCGCGCTTTTTTGAGTCACTCAACAATTGCGGTTAAATATAGAATGAAAGGCCAATGCTTTATTTTTAACTTTTGCGCAAAAGGTTGAAAAGGTCGATTTTCCTTAAATTTTAGCAAGGTTACCTGCAATGTCTGAACATATGTCTAAACTTTTGTCATCTCGTATCTGCGGCGTCTTCACCGCGCTATTTACCCCGCTCCTCGCAGATGATCCTAAGCGCCTGCGCAATGCCATTGATTACGAGAAAGCGAAGAAAATGATCGACGACCTTATTCAAGTGGGGGTGCAAGGCATCGTCCCTGTAGGAACAACGGGCCAGTCGGCGACCCTAACCCACCGCCAACACGTCGACTTTATCAAATTTGTCTATGAATATGTCGCTGGACGCTGCCAAATCATCGCCGGCGCAGGTTCTAATTGCACTCGTGAGTCTGTTGAAATGATTCAAAGTATTCGCGAGGTAGCCGATGTTCCCGTGCTTTGTGTGACCGGTTACTACAACAATCCGAGCCGCGAAGGGCTGGGCTTGCATTTCAAAACTCTCGCTGACGAGACCGGCGCTCCCATCGTGCTTTACAACGTACCCTCGAGAACGAACAGTTATCTCGACGCTGACACGATTATTGAATTGGCGGCCCATCCCCACATTATTGGCTTAAAACAAGCCGTTGATTTTAAAATCGACGGATCTCATCGCCAAGAAACTTTGAAAATTCTGCGCGAAACCAAAGCACTTGATTTTGCGGTTATTGCCGGAGAAGACGATTCTTTCGCTCGCCTCTTACAAGACGAAGGGCATGGAATTATTAGCGCCACCGCCAATATTCCCGAAGCGGCTCAACTCTACGTCGAAATGTACCACCTCGCTCAAAAAGCTTCTTTTTCTCAAGTGGTCAAACTTCAAGATATTCTCAATGAATTTGTCAAAGGGGTTTTCATTCGCAAAAACCCTATGCCCTTAGGCACTTTATTTTCGAGTCCTCTTTATCAACCCCTTTGCTCGGTGTTAGAGACAGAGAGTGGCGTTCAAGCCCACCAGCTTTTAATCGAACTGATAGAAACCAAAGCTCCTTCGCTTAAGAAATATCACTCTTAAGGTTTGGTTTATGGGGGTCGAAGGCAAAGATTCAACTTCCCAACAAGCCCTTTTTTCTCAAAAGAGAAGGGGGCTTTTGAAATGTTTGAGTGGCGCTCTGGTACAGAGATATTTCTTTGGTTTCGTTCTGCTTTGCTTTCATTTCCCTCTTTATGCACAGACCTTAGATCTCACCGAACTCAAGGATTACGAAGCGATTCTAGACTCGATGGCCTTGGCTGACTCCTTGGCAAAAGAAAATCCACCGGCCAGCAAAGATACCGTTGAATACCAAGCCATGGAATTGGGTTTTGACAACGAGCGCGGTACGTTCTCACTTATTGATCAAGCCACTATCGAATACCAAGGCGCCAATCTCAGTGGAGACACCATTGAGTACAACCTAAAAAAGCAAACGGTGATGGCCGCCGGAAAGCCCATTTTAAAAGACGCGACCAATCCCGCCATTCACGGGGAGCGCATGAAATACAACTTCAAAAAGAAAGTGGGGCAGGTTTATTACGGTTCTTCGTGGCGGGTCAGTGAACAGTTTAATGGCACAGACATTCGCCGCTTACCCGATGGGCGTCTATTGATTGCTCGAGGAGATTTTACCACCTGTGATGAAACAGGTGAAAGCTCCTTTTATTTCTATGCCCGACGCATGGTCGTTGAACCCGAAATTTCAGTAACGGCCCGTCCCATTGTCTTAAACGTGGCCGAGGTTCCCATCGCCATTGTCCCTATATTGGTTCACCCTTTGGCCAGCGAAAGGCGTTCGGGATTGCTAACTCCCAAGTATGGAGGCGATCAAGGCAAGGGTTTTTACTTACAAAACTTCGGCTATTACTTTGCGATCAGCGATTACATGGATTGGACCCTGTCGGGTGATCTTATCGAAGGAGAATCGGGAACCTTCAACGAATCTGCTTTTCATACGGATTTTCGTTATAAAGA
>JBNKYI010000396.1:0-2730 GCA_050300815.1 Fibrobacterales bacterium | reverse complement strand
GAATTTTTGCTTTTGTTTTTTTAGCGTCTACGCTTTCACCGATTTCACTCAAAGCCGCTTCTTTGCCCATCGGTTCGAGCACAAATCGTTTTTTTGATTTCTCAGAAATACTCAACAAAACCTGGCAAGGGCTTTACCAAAGAAACGTAGAGCCCTATACGGTCAAGTGCGTGCACCGCCCCAATTCTGAACTTCCGGGCGATTGCGTCTCTGAAGGCATTGGCTACGGGATGATTCTCGCCCTTTACAGCAACGATCAAACCGCTTTTAATGCCATTTGGGATGCCGGTGAAAACACCATGTGGAATGGTAATCTTTACAACTGGAGAATTGACGAAGAAGGAAAGACCATTGGAACAGGGGCGGCAACCGATGCAGAAATTGATATCGCCGCCATGCTTATCTTCGCCGACAAACTCGTGCAAAAAGGAATCTGGTCAACACACACCTCTCCGCAAGGGGCTAATTATGCCACTCGAGCACAAAGCATACTCAACGCTCTTTGGTCGTCGGGTATAGAAAACCCTGCAAGCACAGATGGTTATGTTCTTTTACCCGGCTATGGTTGGGGCTCTGGCTCCTTTTGGAATCCCGGTTATTTCTCTCCTGCATATTTCAAGATCTTTGCTCAATTTGATTCGAATCAAACTCACGAGTGGAGCAAAGTCATCGACAAATGCTACCAATCCATCCAGGCTAACCCAGGTTATCCCTTAGGGTTGATCTCAGATTGGGCAAAACTCAATGGCCAATTGACTCCTGCTGGGCCTGGCTATAACGCCTTTCTCAACGGAGACGCATTTTATAAAGACGCGATTCGAATCTTGTGGCGCTTGGCCACAGATTATGCTTGGTTTAAAGACGATCGGGCCGAAGCCCTACTTAAAAATGCCGTGAGTTTTATCGGAAATGCCAAAAATGCGAATTTCTTTCATTTAGATGGCTCCTTCTATAGTGACACTCTGAGCTTTACTCTAGGCAATGGAGTGACTCGCCCCCGCAAAGAGCATTCGCATTTGACCGTGGGGCAGTGGTTAACCACAATTACGGTTGCCCAAGACAGTCTGTATATTGATGGATTTCTCAAAGAGATGCTCTCTTTTTATGAGCCTGGTGCAGGCCATTGGGGCCTAAGCAACGATCCCGTTAATGGTGAAGACACCTTGCATAACGAAATGTATTTCGACCAATTTTTGGCGTGGTTTGGCGCTTCACTCGTCAGTGGAAAGTTTCAAAATATCTATGCCGACATTGATTTGCCGGCAAGCAGCGTGGCTAAAGATTCTCGCTTTAGCCAGTGGAGTCCCACTCCTATTGTTCAAATCAACTCGTTAACCCCTCAGGTCGCCTACTCAAACTGGTACAACACCTTAGGCAAAAAAATTGAATTTAACCGAGAAGAATATCCCCGCGGGCTTTACATTCGAATTGACTACGACAATAAAAACCAAATTCTTAAATCACAAAAGGTCTTTTTAAAGTGACCCTATCCGATTTTCATTTCGATTGAACTTGAGAAGGACACCTCTAAATATTGCTCTGAGGGGATTTTTAGAGGTGTTCTGAAATTAATCTTTTGATTTAGGAAGCGGGCAGGTCTTAATTCCAAAGACACAGTAAAGAGGGCAAACTCCCGCCATCGCTGTGCCTAAAAAAACCAATCCCAAAACCCCTACAAACTTTAGATTTCCCTCTAGGTAAAAGCTTGCGGCAATTAAGGGGATAGCGAGCAAAACGCGAATGAGACGATCTATTTTTCCAACATTTTTCATAAAACCTCCTAGGTATTGAAACTCAAATCTATGACTCTAAGACGAGGGTTTCAGTGACTTGAGGTACACAGCAGACATCATCATTCCCCTATTCATCCCCATCCATATTCATCTAGGTATTTTTCTTTGCCTTCGCAGATTTGAAGCTCAAAAATCAGCTCTAATCAATTAGGGCTGTTTGTTAGGTTTATCGCCCTAAAAAAATGCGCTTCGCTAGACCTGCTAACGAAGCGCAATGTTCTTAGGCTTAAAAATAAAGCGGTTAGATTTTAGCGAGCCATTCATTAAATCTGGCACTAGGGCGCATCACGCCATTGGTTTTTTCGGCATCGAGTTGATAATAGCCACCGAGATCTGCCGCTTTGCCTTGCACGCTCGTGAATTCTTCGATAATCGAATTTTCATTTGCGGCCAACTCGGCAGCAAGGGGCGCAAACTTCGCTTTCAATTCGGCATCGATCGATTGTTCGGCCAAAGCCTGGGCCCAATAAAGCGCCAAATAAAAATGCGAGCCGCGATTGTCGATTTGGCCGATTTTGCGAGCCGGCGATTTTCCATTTTCGAGTAGTTTGCCTGTGGCCTCGTCAAGAGTTTCAGCCAAAACCTTCGCTTTCTCATTGCCTGTCACATTCGCCATGTGTTCAAAAGAAACCGCAAGGGCTAAAAACTCACCTAAAGAATCCCAACGCAAATAGTTTTCTTCAAGCAATTGCTGAACGTGTTTAGGGGCCGATCCTCCTGCACCTGTTTCAAAAAGCCCGCCTCCGTTCATCAACGGAACAATCGACAGCATTTTTGCCGAAGTGCCCAATTCGAGAATAGGAAATAAATCGGTCAAATAATCTCTGAGCACATTGCCCGTCACTGAAATGGTGTCTAAACCTTTAGCGGCTCTTGCAAACGTCGCCTTCGTCGCGGCGACGGGTTCAAGAATTTGAATATCTAAACCCGCCGTGTC
>JBNKYI010000395.1:0-2733 GCA_050300815.1 Fibrobacterales bacterium | reverse complement strand
AAATTTAGTTAAGGGTCTCTTTAAAAAGTTTTTCTTAGAGGATTTTCCAAAACTAGCTCCCTATTGCGGTGATAAAGAATCGAGAATTTAAAAACGAAGAGGTTAAATATCACCACAGTAAGGGGCTCGTTGGGGGATGTAACACGCGCACCACAAACGAAAAAACATCTCTCAACGAGGGAGGAAAATCTTCAACAAAAAAAAGAGCGAAAGTGAAAAGTTGCGCGCAGAGAATGACCCAAAGACTAAATAAAAAACCTCCTTCGCGCAGATCGGGTTGTTGGCGGTGCACTTCGGTGCAGAGTCGATAAATAAAATTTCCCCAGAGAGCTCCACGTAGAGAGTAAGTTAGGATTGGGGGTAAAGATGTTCCTGAAAAAATAAAGCTGTAAAAAATGACTTCGCAAAAGAAAAGCCATAGGCTTGTGAGATAGGGAGCGATGAAAATAAGCAGAGTGGGTTTTATCAAATGCACGGCTCCATTGCCTTTGAGGTCGATGCTCAGTTTTTGAGGAAGTCTACCGTGCAACAGCCCTACGAAGAGATGAGAGAGTTCGTGTTCTAGGGTATCGAAAAAAGTGAGTAGAGCATGCAAGGGAGATAACCACTTGATTTTTGAAATGAAAAATCTCAGAAACAATAGTGTGCAGCAGAGAGCAAAGGTAAGAACGTACAGAGGATGATTTGTGAAATGCTCAAGGGCTTGACGACAAATCGTCAGTAGTGGTGCCGTAGGTGTCAAGAGGAAGGTTGCTAAGGGCAAGATTAAAAGAATCCCGATAAAAAAGAGGCTCAGGGCCCTTGCTATTTTGCGCATGGTTTTAAATTTACCTTGAATACCCTGGATTCTGACAATGTTTTCTCTTTATTTTCAGTGTCCAATACTTATATTTCACCAGCAAACTGATGAACAATAAATCGGAGAGTTTATGTCCAATATTAAATCCGTCAAGGCCCGCCAAATTTTAGATTCACGCGGTAACCCTACAGTTGAAGTTGATGTCGTTCTTGAGAACGGTATCGTAGGTCGTGCAGCCGTTCCATCGGGTGCATCTACCGGTGAGTTTGAAGCTTGCGAACTTCGCGATGGCGACAAAAGCAAGTATCTCGGCAAGGGTGTTGAAACTGCTGTTAAAAATGTGAATACTAAAATCAATCGCGCTCTCAAAGGAATGGATCCTTTGAAACAAAAATTGATTGATAAGGTGATGATCGATCTCGACGGCACCCCTAATAAATCGAAGTTGGGTGCGAATGCTCTTCTCGGTGCTTCAATGGCTGTTTGCCGTGCCGCTGCACAGTTGAGTGAAATGCCTCTCTATAAATACATTGGCAGACTTCACAAAAACAAAAACTTTATTTTGCCTGTTCCTATGGCGAACATCATCAATGGGGGCAAGCACGCAGACAACATGATCGACTTTCAAGAGTTCATGATTGCTCCTGTGGGCGCCAGTTCTTTCTCTGAGGGTTTGCAATGGATCACTGAAATTTTCCACGCCCTTAAAGGTATTCTAAAGAAAAAAGGCCATGTAACTGCCGTGGGTGATGAAGGTGGATTCGCTCCTAACCTTTCTAATGACGAAGCTCTTGAAGTGATTATGGAAGCGATTCAAGCTGCGGGTTACAAACCTAAAAAGCAAATTAAGATTGCCTTAGATTGTGCTTCTTCTGAACTCTTTGATGAAGGTAATCGCGAAGGTTATAAGTTCTGGAAGTCAAACCCCAAAGAATTGTTTGATTCTAAAGCGATGATCAACATCTATAAAGAATGGTGCAAAAAATATCCCATTTATTCTATCGAAGATGGTTTAGATCAATCGGATTGGGATGGTTATGTTAAAATGACTAAAGCCATGGGTAAAAAAATTCAAATCGTTGGCGACGATTTTTTCGTAACCAATCCTGAGCGTTTGGCTAAAGGCATTGAAATGAATGCAGCCAACTCGATCTTGATCAAAGTTAACCAAATCGGTACCGTGTCTGAAACGCTTGAGGCGATCAAAATGGCTCAAGCTGCAAACTATGGTGTTGTGGCTTCTCACCGTTCAGGTGAAACTGAAGATAGCTTCATCGCTGATCTCGCTGTAGGTACAGGTGCGGGCCAAATCAAAACCGGTTCTCTTTCTCGTACAGATCGCATTTGTAAATACAACCAACTTCTGCGTATTGAAGAAGAGTTGGGCAAAAAAGCGATCTATGATCCAGCTGCCGTCTTAGGTTGATTTTGGATTGTTAGATAAAGATCTTTAAAAAGCCGCTTCAGTTTAACTGAGGCGGCTTTTTTTAGTTTAGCCTACTTTGCGGGCGCAACTAAAAAGAAATTACAATCTCACAGTTAAACTCTAAAAGATCAAGTGCTTGATCGTCTGACGCATCAAATTCAAATCAAGAAGGGGCTGTCTATGTTAAGACAGCCCCTTTAGGATCGCAAATCGAAAAGAACTAAATCCCATACCATTCAAATTCAATGCTGGCGCGGATAACCCAATCGGGACTCAGATCTTGCAAACCTTTATAGGCTCCGAGGGCATATCCCCACTTCGTTTTTGCGGATTTTGTAAAGAGACCTTCAAGGAGAAGTCCTGTCATTGAAGCCTCTTCTTTATAATAGAATTCAAGTGAGGGTTTCAAGTAGTCTGAAGCTCGCCACGCGTATTGAATATTGAGGAGAGGTTCTGCTTCCCATTCCTTTTCACCACTAGGTTCAAGTTCTTGTTCGATCCCTATAAT
>JBNKYI010000394.1:0-2735 GCA_050300815.1 Fibrobacterales bacterium | reverse complement strand
AACAGAGTTGCGAAAAGTCCCCTATCTCTATGCAAAGTAAGGAAAAACAGAATAGGAAAGTATGGCGCACCCAGCAGGATTCGAACCTGCGACCTTCGCCTTCGGAGACCAACACTCTATCCAGCTGAGCTACGGGTGCGCTGGGGCCAAAGGTAACAAATTCCCTTGAGTTTATGAATTCAACAAAACAAAGAGACGGGCAAAATCTGGTGGTGAAATTTCTTCTCCTCGAGCCATTGCCGAATAACCGAGCTCGACCAAGGCGTTTTCTACTTTTTCTTTATCCCACAGGCCTTTGAGGTTATTCGTCAGCTTTTTGCGTCGCTGCCGAAAAGACGGGCCAACGAGTTCATCGAGCATTTCGACAGGAAGTCGTTCTTCAGTCGGCAACGCCGTTAGCAAGAGCGTCGCCGAGAGCACATTTGGCTTAGGTGTGAAATTTTCTGCAGAGACCTTGCGCAAAATCTTGGCGCGAGCAAAGGCCGCTCTCTGCACCGTTAAAAACCCGTATTCTTTACTCGATGGTTCGGCTAACAACCTTTGCGCTGCTTCGTATTGCACCATAATCATCATCCCTTTCATTTTATGCAAATGAGGGAGTATCTTCGTGATAATGGGAGTCGCCATATTGTAGGGAAGATTGCCAACACACCAAGGAGCCGAGTCTAGGCTCGCCAACCAACCTTCGAGATCAAAATCGAGAAAGTCTTGATTGTGAATAGGAGGGCAGTGTTCTTTGAAGCGGTTTTGCAATTCATTGACACATTCAGAATCAATTTCGACGCACTCGATTTGAGCCCCTCCCTCGACAAATCCTTGAGTCAAGGCCCCATGTCCAGGGCCAATTTCGAGGAGTCGATCCCCCTTTTGCCAAGGCAAATCCCTAAGAATGGCACTGATAATTGCCGGATTATTCAAGAAGTTTTGCCCAAACTTGCGCCTGCGATTGCGATCCATATAGTCCATCCCTAAAAACTTGCCCTAAATATAAGAGTTCTTACCGCCATAAGATTTTTACATTTCCCTTTTCTTATGCGGAATCCTGACAGAACAGAATGAAACCCTTCTTGGGACGCACATCGAGTTTGCTACTAACAGTTGCTTTTTCTTTGGCAATGGCCCAAGAAACGGATTCCCTATTGGATTATCCTCTGCAACCCTTGCCCCTCGCGCCTCAATCCGACCCCCTGTCGGGAATGATTCCCCGGTCGCCCTTTTCTTCTCAATCTCCTGGGCTCTTGAAAGTGCCTGACAGCCGCCTTAAAACAGACCACAGTGTTGATTACGACACCCGTAAAGTCGATATCCAGCAGAGCTATTACAATGCCCGCAGTCACACGAGTATTCCTCTGTGGTCTGCCCATTACCCCGAGTTGGCCGTTTACACTTATGATCTAAACCAAGCGGCCCTGCGCTCACTCTGGCTTAATCAGTTCATCGGCCAAACCGGAACCGGCGCTCCCTCAGGAGACTCAGAATTCGATCTTGAAATCCCCTTTGAATTTCCTGCTTGGCTTAAGGATTTTGGGCTGAACAAGCCCAAATTAGAGATTAAAGGTGACTTAACCGTCAAAATTGCAGGCAGTCGCACCAAGGTCAGTAATGATGAACTCAGCTCAGATCGCTGGTTGATCGGCACCCCCAATCCCGATCTCGAAGCCAATCTCGACGTCAAAGGCAAAGTGGGCGAACACTTGACCATCGAAATCAAGACCAATGAAAATTTGGGACGCGATGATTTTAGAGTGACGTATAAAGAAAATACGCCTGGAGAATTTGAAAATCAAATTTTGCAAGAGGTTGAAGCGGGCAAGACCTCTCTCGATTTGCCGGGAACAGAACTGACCGGTTATAGCGAAGTTCACAAAGGTCTTTTTGGAATCAAGACCCGTTTAAAGTTCGGAGACATCTACCTGACGGCTATCGCCTCACAAGAAGGGGGCTCTCAAGAAAGCTATACGCTCAATAGCCGTTCAGAAGACAAAGAGTTCGCCGTATTAGATAAAGATTTTCTCTCATATCGCTATTACTTCCCCGACATTAAGAGTCGCAATCAATTTGTTGACTCCTTGCTTGATGGCAAAAGTTACACTCGTCGCCAAGCCGCCAAAATGTATATCTACGTTGTGGTTCAAACAGGGGTAGACACATTAAACTTGTTTAGCAATGTCACCATCAAACACCCCGATGGATCTACCTATAAACGCAATGCGCAAGTGCGCTTGCTTACCCGATTTGATAACTTCGAAGAGCGGGGCGACTTTTATTTCGACGAAAAAAGCGGTGTCATCTATTTGCGTTCAGGTCGCCGCGACGCAGTTTATGGTTTCAGCTACGGAAGCCCCTTAGTCAGCGGGGGCGAGATACAGCTCTTTAAAGATGAATCGAACTCTGATCCCGCTCTTTTGCCTCTGATGTTGCGCAACCACTACAACGTCGGGTTTGACAAAGAAAATGCCTCGTCTTTTCAATTGACCATGCGCACTACTGAAACTGAGGTGCCCGGTAATTACTTAATCACCTTGGGAGTCGCCGACGAAGCCGGCAAGCTAAAAACTGGACGCGCCGATATCTTTGATCCACAAAGTCGAGATCTCGTCTTGCCTTGCGTAGACATTAACGATATTCCCAACGCCATTGTTCCACAAGGAAGCTCTCGCGAAGATTACCGTCGAGCAGTTTGCCTAGAGCCCTTTAGACTGCTTGATCCTAATGCCTCTGATATTTATAATACC
>JBNKYI010000393.1:0-2738 GCA_050300815.1 Fibrobacterales bacterium | reverse complement strand
AGATGTCGAAAGCGTCGCAAAATACGATCCCCACAAAATCAGCATCTTAATTGTGAACGACCAAGCTGATGACGAAGTCTTAAAAGCATTTTCTATCAATTCATCAGGAGCGTATGGCTATGCCGGAGGGCCGACCGCGATCTCGTCGCTAGACATCTTTGAAAAAATGGTTGAAGCCATAGGCAACCTAGAAGGCATGGAGAGCGAATTTGCTCACTTTCCCTTTTATCATTCAGATTGGAGGCGGGTGAGTAAGGGCTGTAGCGATGAAACAGCCTATGTGATTTGCAGCGAGCAAGCCTATGCCGTTTTTAGCAAAAACCCCATTAGTTACTCTTTGGTGGCCAATGTGCCTGTGGTGAACGGATCGGGAAGTAGCCCCACATTTGATTTGACAAACGAAGCCTGTCGACAAGAGGCATTTGCAGACGGCTATCTCGTTTTGTGCGGGGCTCCTAGCGAATTGTTATTAAACTACAAAGGGGCCAACATCTATTTTGACTATAGCGTCAGCGCCGATCATTACCTTTGGGATCTGTATAAAAATACACTCGATCGAGGCAGCCCTTCGAGTGCCTATGCCTTTTCAAACAAATACAACACCATCAATTATCCCGAGCCTGCAATCTTCACCTATAGCGCAGTCAATGACGTCAATCTAACGAATATTAGCGTTGTGGGTGAATTGTATTCGCCAGCCGGCGATACCATCGCCGTGTCTTTTAATGACGAAGGCAAAGACTTTGACGCAGAGGCGGGTGATGGAATTTATACAGGATATCAAACTCAATTTGGAACGGATGGCTTTTACAATTTGCAAATCAATGCCGAAGTCACAGAAAATGCGGTCTTTGTTGAGCGCGCAGCGACAGCCTGTTTTGAAGGAAATTGCTCTGCCCCTCAAAGAAAAGCCAAGGCCTTTACCCAATCTAGCAGACACCAGTTTAAAGTCAATAATGCCAGAGCCGACGACTATCCAAACAGTGTCGCCGAAGCAGTAGAGCTTGTGGCCGACAATGTGAAAAAGCGGGGATTTATTGAAACAAAAGAAGATGTCGATCTCTTTAAGGTCGATCTCACGGGGTTTGTCGCAGATTTAAACGTGCGAATTTCAGAAGTGGCACTGGGAATGACCCCTCGCGTAGTGATTCTCGATGCTGCCGAAAACATTCTAGCCACATCAAATGCATTACTGAACTCTTCAGGCACGGGATATTTGCTGCTTACTTTGCCAAGGAGCTCGCTTCCTGATCAGATTTATATTGAGGTCAGCGATCTCAACTTTAACGAAGGAGGCATGTATCATGTCTCTGCGGGTGAAGGAATAAAATACGATGCCAATCCCCACGCATTAATTGAAGTTAAAACGCGAGATGTTCACTTAAGCGACGACAACCTTTTGGGGCTTGCTGTTCGCATTGAAAACAAGGGTGACGAGGTTCTCGAAGATTTTAAAATCAAATATTTTTTCACGACAGAATATTTCAAAACACCGGTGCTCGACAATTGGTATTCGTCTTTTGCAACGGTTTCATTAGAGGCAATCGCAGGCGAAAATTACGCGGTTGTTTTTGACTATACAGGAACCCAACTGCCACCTCATTCGGTCTTGCCCATCGACCCAGATAATGTTGTAGGCGTTCACTATCCCGATTGGTCGGCAATAGATAAGGGCAATGATTATTCTTATTTGCCCAGTGTCGATCTAGAACTCAACCCTTTAGTGGTTGTCTATGATAAATTTGGGCAAATTATTTATGGCAAAGAGCCCACTTACCCTGTTTCTCGAAAGCCTGTGCAAAGTGTGCGGGTTCTTTCTCGCGATCGCAAGCTATCTGAATCAAACTATTCGGCACCCGAGATTTATATTGAAAACAAAGGGGATGATCTCAGCGACTTTGAAATTCATTATTACTTCACCACCGAAGGGGGAATTCCTGTGCTAGAAGATTGGAATTCGGCCCATTCAACACTGCAATGGGTTTCTTTAGGGGGGAATGAATACAAGGTAATCGCCGATTACGCGGGATACACTTTGCCCGCCCAAAGCACCGCCTCACATTTGAGTCTCAGTTATTTTGGTCTTCGATTTACAGATTGGAGTTTTTGGGATAAAAGCAACGACTTTTCTAACCCAATGAGTGCCGACTTTGTCGAAAACCAGAAAATAGAGGTTTATAATGGCGAGGGAGTAAGGATTTGGTAAAAACTGGCCTGATTGATGGGTGCTGATTTTCTTTAACGAGCAGATTTTAATTAGTTCTTTTGAATAAAAGGAAGTGCTACACTTCGTTTATTTATTTTAAAGCACTGCAATGCTAGTTTTCTGAGGTTTTTAGCACCAATCAATTAGGCCAGTTTGGGGAGGTTTAGAAAATCTTAAAGAATTTCAATCAAATGCTTTAAGTGATTTTCAATTTCAACTTCGGGATTAAAGCTAAACTGCAATTCGCGCTGGAGTTTTTCCACATTAAAGTGGCAAGGTGATTCTCCCCAACCTTTGTCGATCAATTCAATAGATGACGTCGAGTTGAGAAGTTGAATGGCTTTTTCGGCGACGGCTTGCCAGCTGTGAAAGCGATTGCCTAAACAGAGAAAGACTTCGCGATTAAAGTCAGATTTAAGTATTTCGGCATAAACTTTGGCGAGGTCTTTTGCCCAAATAAATTGTGTGCCATCGTTAGTGATCAGCGGAATCTTTTGATGCGTTTTAGCTAAGCGCACGATATTGCGAAAGC
>JBNKYI010000392.1:0-2741 GCA_050300815.1 Fibrobacterales bacterium | reverse complement strand
GCAAAAATCAAGAGTCTTATGACAAACAATTTATTCGCGATTGGCTAGAAACTCTCGATTGGGACAAAACCTACCCTGGCCCCAGTGTTCCCGATGATATCGCGGCCAAAACTCTAGATAAATACATTGAAATCTTTAAAAAACTGACTGGTCAAAATCCGGAGCTTTAAATGAAACTTTTCCTCAATCCCACCGATACTTTTGGCTTTGCCAAATTCACTGCCGAGCTCGAAACTCAGTCTTATACCGCTGTAGAAAGTATTGAAGAGGCAGATTACGCCTTCATCAACCTCTTTGGCCCAGACACAGAGGTCGATTGCGCACAATACAGCGACAGCAAAGCAGAAACCCTTAAGACTCTGCAAAAACTCTTGCTGAGCAAAAACGCAATTCCTGTGACATCTGCTCCTCTGTACGGCGATTTTATTCAGCTTCTCAAAGGTGAAATTTCAAAAGATGCTTTTGACGCCCAAGCGAAGGTCGTCGCCTCTCGCCACTTGGCTCAATACTTCGCAAAACAAAACGAAGTGCTCGCTAAAAAACTGACCGGCGAAGAAGTGGTTCATTACGAATTCGGCAAAGGAAGTCTTTTGCGCTATGGCGAAAACAGTCATCAATCGGCGATCTTTTATAAAGAACGAGGCAACAAAGAAAGTTCGCTGGCCAATGCGCGACAATTGCACGGCAAAGAGTTGAGTTACAATAACATTGTCGATGCCGATGCCGCCCTCGAAATGGTGAGGGAATTTGCCGGCGAACACGCTGTCGCTGTGATCAAACACCTTAACCCTGCGGGTTTCGCTACGGGATCCACCCTATCTGAAGCCTTTGAAGCCGCTTGGGAAGGCGATCCCGTTTCGGCCTTTGGCTCGGTCATCGCCTGCACCACCAAAGTCGATTTAGCAACCGCCGAACGCCTTAAGGGCCGATTCGTCGAAATCTTACTCGCCCCTGGTTTTGAACCTGACGCGTTAGAATTTTTGCAAAAAAAATCAAAAGACATTCGCCTACTCGAAATCGAATCTGTCGAAAAAGCTCGACCAAGCAAAGTGCTCAAGCACGTCATTGGCGGTTTATTAGTGCAAGATCGAGATGTGGCCACCTATGAAAAATGGGAATGCGTCACCCAAACCCAATTTCCCGCCTCAGTCGATGCCTTGGCGAAATTCACTTGGATCATCACCAAGCACACCAAATCAAATGCGATTGTAATGGGTTATGAATACAAAGCCGGTTATTTTCAAGTGATCGGCCTCGGCCCTGGGCAACCCAATCGCATCGACTCAAACTTACGTCTTTGTCAACCTCGTGTGCGAGACAATGTCGCCCGCATGACTTTACCCGAAGGTAAAACGCTCGAAGCCTTAGAAGCTGATGTTTTTGCCTCGGTTGTTATGGGATCTGACGCCTTCTTTCCCTTTCACGACAATATCGAAGCCGCTCACCAAGCGGGAATTAAATACATCGTGCAACCCGGCGGTTCAATTCGCGACCCCGAGGTGATCGCCAAAGCCGACGAGCTAGGGGTCGCTATGATTTTCACCGGAACCCGTCACTTTAGACACTAAGCCTTCTTCATGAAAAGCAATACGCCCGTCGAAACGTTTAAAGCCTCACTGGATTTTGTCAAATCTGGGGCTATGAAAAATCCTGAGGGCTGGCAAGCCTTTGCCAGTCGCCTGCAAGAGTTGGCTTTGAGTCCCAACCGAGTGCAAAGCGTTATTGCTTATCTTGCAGAGTCAATTGCCGATCTATCCAAAACCACAAGGATCAGGCATCTGCACATGGCCGAAAAAGAAGTGGTCGACACTGAGGCCTTTGGTCTGCTCTTAGATGCGACCCGTTTCGGATTTATCCCTCCTGAAGAAATTGAGCCTGTGCTTGAACAAGTGGCCTCTTATGCCAGCCTTCCTATCAATATTGATTCAATGACCTCGGCTCTCGCCGCCCGTTGGGGGCAAAATCTAAAAAGCTATAAGGTTCATTAATGAAAAACACCATCCAAGTCATTGGTGGAGGGCTTTCGGGTTGCGAAGCCGCATTGCAACTGGCCCACAGAGGGCACAAAGTCAAGCTTTACGAAATGCGGGGAATTCGATCAACTCCCGCTCATAAAACCGATGGACTTGCCGAGCTGGTTTGCTCTAATTCGTTTAAGGGGCTCGCCCTTACGAGCGCCCATGGTTTATTTAAAGCCGAACTTATTCAACTCGGTTCTTTTTTGCTCTCGCTGGCCGACGAAGCCAAGGTCGATGCCGGAGAGAGTCTAACCGTAGACCGAGAACTCTTTTCAAAAAAAGTAGAAGAGGCCATTGCCAAAGAAAAAAATATCGAATTGATTCGCGAAGAAATCACTTCGTTTGATCCTGATCAGTGGACACTTATCGCAGCCGGACCTCTCTGCTCAGATGCCTTAGCGCAATTTATTTTCTCTAAAATAGGCACTGACAAATTGCATTTTTTTGACGCCATCGCTCCCGTCGTTGAAAAAGACTCGATTGACTTTGAACACGCCTATTATAAAAACCGTTGGGATAAGGGAGATTCAAAAGACTTTATCAATCTTCCTCTTAACAAAGAGGAGTATCTCGACTTCGTCGAAACGCTGCGTGCCGCTGATCAGGTCGAGCCCAAACCCTTCGAAAAAAAAGAACTTTTTGAGGGATGTCTGCCCATCGAAGAAATGGCGCGCCGAGGGGTAGAAACTCCTCGTTTTGGCCCTATGCGCCCGGTTGGTCTTA
>JBNKYI010000391.1:0-2760 GCA_050300815.1 Fibrobacterales bacterium | reverse complement strand
TTTTGTTCTATCTTACTAGTACATGAAAACAAGCATCCATGAAATATTTACGTGGCTCGGAGAGTTCAATACTCCCACACAGCTCAAACAGGCTCTCGAAGCTCTCTTGACAGAAAAAGAGTTGCAAGAGTTGACTAACCGATGGCAAATCATCAAAATGCTGCGCAAGGGGAGCACTCAAAGAGAAATCGCCCAAAAACTCGGTGTTGGAATTGCCACTGTGAGCCGAGGAGCCAAAGTTTATCAGTCTAAAATTTTTGACAAAGGTTCTATTTATGAATAACGCTTTACCCAAGTTTGAATTACCGGGTAAACCTAGCTACGTTAAGTTAGGAGAAGATCTCGACTTTTTTGAAATCTTTTTACGCATCGAAAATGAACACGACACGTGTTTCTTTTTTGAGTCTCTGGGCGAAGAAGGACATATGTCTCGCTATTCTCTCATCGGTTTTTCACCTGAGAGTCTTATTCAGGCCCGTGGAAAAAACCTTGAGATCAAAGGAAAGAATGCGGGAGTTTTTCACCTTGATAATCCTTACTATGCCCTAAGAGAGATCATACCTCAAAACGTTATTGCCCGTCGTTATGCAGGGGGGCTCGTAGGCTATTTAGGCTATGATGCCATGAATTATTTCGAGCCTAGCTTAAAATTGCACACACATAAAGACTTTGATGGTTTTCGGTTTGGTCTCTATACTGATGGATTAGTCTACGATAAAATGACGGGAGAAGTTTTTTACTTTTATTACACCCTCAATCGTTTAAATCAAGTAAAAGATCTCTTAAAAAAAGAAACGCCTACACCAACGAAACCGATTGTCGAAATTCTAGGGGATACCAAGTCTCGTGAAGAGCATGCTTTAGGCGTTAACCAAGTCAAACAAAATATCATTGATGGCCTTATCTTTCAATGTGAAGTGGGGTTTAAAACCAAATTTAAAATTGATGGCTCTCCTCTTGCGATTTACCAAAGACTTCGCGACATTAACCCTTCACCTTTTATGTATTACCAAAAATTTGAAGATCAGATCATTCTCGGCGCGAGTCCTGAATTGCTCTTTAGATTGCGCAATGGTGAAATGGAAACATTTCCGCTTGCAGGCACAACTAAGCGAGGTGCGAACCCTGAAGAAGATACGGTTTTAGCTCGCCAACTTTTAAACGATCCCAAAGAAATAGCAGAGCACAACATGCTCGTTGATTTGCATCGCAATGATCTTGGACGCGTGGCTAAATTCGGAACCGTTAAGGTGAGAAGTTTAATGGATATCAAACGCTTCAGTCATGTGCAACATATCAGTTCTGAGATCGTTGGAATCCTCGCCGAAGATCAAGACATGTTTAGTGCCCTCGCCGCCAACTTTCCTGCGGGAACCCTCACTGGCGCTCCTAAGATTGAAGCGATGAAAATTATAGACACTCTTGAGGGAGAAGGACGCGGTCCTTATGGTGGAGCCGTGGGAGTATTTAGTTTTGACGGCGATTGCACCTTTGCAATTCCCATTCGCTCACTTTTTATTCACGGTAGTGAAGGATATGCTCAAACCTGTGGAGGCAATGTCTATGACTCTACCCCCGAAGGCGAATATTTAGAGATTCAGCGCAAGCTCGCCGCAACCAAAAAAGTATTAGAGGAGTTTGGAAGATGAAAATTTTGATTATTGACAACTACGATTCTTTTACTTTTAATCTTTATCAATTCTTTGGCACCCTTATTGAAAAACACTATCCAAACGGCGAAGTCAAAGTGGTGCGCAACGACGAAATCGACCTAGCCGGCGTCAGAGCTTACCAACCTGATCGCATCGTGATTAGCCCGGGTCCTGGCAATCCACAAGATCCAAAATATTTTGGGGTTTGCGCTCAAGTGATTAAAGAACTTGGGCCTACAATTCCCCTTTTAGGTGTTTGTCTGGGGATGCAGGGCCTTTCTTACGTTTTTGGTGCAGAGGTCGTGCATGCAAATCGGCCAATGCACGGTAAAATTTCACCTGTTTTGCACTCTAATTCGGGTGTTTTTGCAGGTCTTCCACAAAAAATTGAGATTATGCGTTACCACAGTTTAGTGGTTAAAACCTCTTCTCTCCCCCCGTGTCTTGAAGTCACCTCAGTGGTCATTGAAGAAGGAATGCGAGCCGACTCTCTCAGTGGTCTTTTGGCTCAGGGCGCTGAAATCATGGGTGTCAGACATAAAGAATTCCCTATCTATGGGATTCAGTTTCACCCAGAATCTTTTGGCACCGAGGGGGGAATGCAGATGTTGTTTAATTTTTTGAAAACAGAACACTAAAAGAGCTAAAGAATTGGTCCCTTATTGTGGAGATTTCGTGGGGTGGCCCTGCTCATTGGCGTTCAGCGCCGAAGAGAAGAGTGAATTTTCATTCACGGTGTTTATGCAAATTGAAATATGACCTCGGAGACGCCTAGGAGGTGTCTCTGAGGTGTCTCTGAGGTCAGTTTACAGGATTTGAGATCAAACCCAAAAAGAACGTGTCTTGGAACACCTTTGTGAACAAAAGTTTACATAAATGGAGTGCAAGTGGTGACACTTTGGCCCCCATTAGATAGTTTTGCGAGGATTAGGTGAGATTGCGTCTAGCAGTTTGGTTACTCTCAATGTGTAAAATGTGTGAAATATGTGAGGTATTTCACATAGGGGCAGAGAAAGAATGAAACTGTTGGGCAAAACACATGTTGTAAATTAATGTTTACAATACGAACATCTGGCCCATGGCCACAGGGAAACAGTATGAAGAATTT
>JBNKYI010000390.1:0-2787 GCA_050300815.1 Fibrobacterales bacterium | reverse complement strand
AAAAGTCACTCTAAATGAAGAACTCTTTTATTGGGATAAATCTCCGCAAGCGGGCCGCGGACATCAATTGCATTGGGGTTTAGCTCAAAGTCGAGGAAATTGGATTGCCGTTGTTCACGCCGATATGCAATTGGCACCTGGGCTTTTTGCCAAAATTCAGAGTGCCTTACAAAACGCTCCCGATGCATGGGGCGGAGCGTGCACTATGGAATTCATTCGTGAATTTGATGTCGATCCCCTACTCAGCAAACGCCCCTTATCGTTTATTAGAGGGCTTAATTCTTTCAGAAATAAAATTTTGGGAATTGCCTTTGGCGATCAATTGCAATTCTTCAGAAAATTAGAAGGATACTCTTTTATTCCCGACATTCCCTTAATGGAAGATGTCGCCCTATCGCTCAATCTAAAGGCCCAAGGTCAAACGCTCCACCTTCCCTATCTCGTCAATGTCTCTGACCGCAGGTGGCAAAGGGTAAACCGCTTAAAAAACATCTTTCTCATTTTTAAACTCACTTTTCTCTATCTCGTCTTTTATCGCTGGGATAAATTCCCCAAAGATTCTCGCTGGTTTTACAAACAGTACTATGGGCGATAAGAACATTTCAGAATCGTGTTCCTGCAAAAAAAATTGATAAAAAAAACCACCCGAATCTTCAGGTGGCTCTTATCGCTTACATTGGCGGTGGAGGTGGGGGCGGCGGTGTCTGATTAAACAAAGCCGCCACTTCGGCGACCTCGCCCGCAGTCATCCAACCACTCATTCCCTGTTTCCAAACATGGGTTTGGCGAGTCAGCTGACCTTGCCCAGCCATTTGTTGAAGTTGGGCCATGTTAAAGGGCCCTTGTTGCTGGCCATTCACCGCAATGTGATAAGCCGTGATCGGCGGCGGTGGAGGGGCTCCAGTCGGCGCTTGGGCCTGAGGGTGCATCGCATTGGCCATTTGGTTGGCCATACCCATCGCCATGCCCATACCCATGCCCATACCCATACCTTCACCTGCGCCGCTACTGGGATTCTGAGCAGCCGCTTCCATCGCATTAGCCGCCTGAAATTGAGAGTATTGGTTCATATTTCCCAAAATGCCCATCGATGAGCGTTTGTCAAGCATTTGCTCAACTTCAGGAGGTAAACTGATATTTTCTACAAGAAGTTTACTCAGTTGAATTCCCATCTCGGCAAATTCAGGTTGTATTTTTTTATGACAAAACTCACTGAGTTCATTGTATTGAGAAGCTAAATCAAGTATCGGAATTTTAGCCTCTCCTAAGGCGTCAGTAAATCGGGTAATCGTTAAGTTGCGCAATTGATCGGTGATTTTATCTGTAGTAAAATCACCGTCTGTTCCTACTATTTCTTTGAGAAAAAGAGTCGCGTCTGAAATTTTAAACGCATAGTTACCAAAAGCTCTGACTCGCACGGGGCCAAACTCAGGGTCCCTTAACATAATAGGATTTTTCGTTCCCCATTTGCGATCGGTAAAATTCTTAGTATTAACAAAATAAACTTCAGCCTTAAAAGGAGAGTTAAATCCGTGCTTCCACCCTTTAAGGGTGGCTAATATCGGAAGATTTTCTGTCTGAAGCGTATACATTCCCGGTTTAAAAATGTCAGCAATCGTTCCTTCATTGATAAATACAGCCACTTGCGATTCACGAACCGTTAATTTAGCCCCGTTTTTAATTTCATTTTGATAGCGTTCAAATCGATACACAATCGTGTCAGAGCTTGAATCTGTCCACTCAATGATATCGACCAATTCGCCTTTAAGTTTGTCAAATAATCCCACTGTTGCGCTCCTGGGTTGGGGGATGAGCCCTAGAAAATAAAATGCTCTTTTAATTTGAAAAGGGTTTTTTACGGATTTAGTCAATTTTACTGCAATGCTCTGAACTAAATTTGCACTCAAAAAAAACAAGGCTCCCCCATGATCACATTTCAATCTGTTAAAAAAGAATTCGGAGCAGACGTTCTCTTAGAAGACATTAGCTTTCAAGTCAACTCAGGAGAGCGAGTGGGCATTTCGGGGCGCAACGGTCACGGTAAATCGACTCTCTTTCGTATGCTCTTAGGTCGTGAATCCTTAAGCGAAGGTCACATCGAAATTCCTAAAAATTATCAAATTGGATTTCTCGAACAATATTTCGAATACGAAAACCCAACCACTCATGCCGAAGCTTGCTCTGTTTTGCCCGATTATGAAGGCTATCGCGAAGAATATAAAGCCGAAGAAATCTTGCAGGGTTTAGGTTTCACCGAAGCGATGATTCACCAATCTCCCTACCAACTTTCGGGAGGATATCAGGTGCGGCTCAACTTGGCCAAAGCCCTTTTAAAAGAGCCCCATATGTTACTGCTCGACGAGCCCACCAACTATCTCGACATCACCTCTGCCCGCTGGCTCGAACGCTTTTTACAAACTTGGGAAGGCGAGCTTATGTTGATCACGCACGACCGAGCGTTTATGGATGCCGTTTGCACTCACATCGTGGGCATTCATCGCAAAAAGTGTCGAAAAATCAAAGGCGATGTGGCCAAATTTTGGGAAACCATTGCTCAAGACGAAGAAATTTATATGAAGACGGCCGCCAACGAAGCGAAAAAACGAGCGGAAATGGAAAAATTCATCAGTCGCTTTAAGGCTCAAGCCGCCAAAGCAAAAATGGTGCAATCCCGCGTCAAGCTCCTCGAGAAAAAAGGCGAAATGCCCGAACTGGGCCCCGCAGCCCGCGACCTTGACTTTCAATTTACCGAGGCTCCCTTTGAGGCCAAACGACAACTTCAAGTTA
>JBNKYI010000389.1:0-2793 GCA_050300815.1 Fibrobacterales bacterium | reverse complement strand
TCTTCGGTGGTCGCCACCCGCGATAGCCAAACCCAGGCCAGAGCGTTGCCCGGTTCGGCTTGCAGCAGTTCGGTTAGCAGCCGCCGGGCTTGCTCCGCCTGATTGGTTTGTACGAAAAAGACGGCCTGTTGAAGCCGGTCACTCATGGCAATACCCTTGGTAAGTTTGATATGGGGATAAATCAATTGGGTGTGTTTAAAATGGGATGAACAAGGTCAAACAGCAAAAGGAAGTTGATGGTAAGGGGTTGAGAGATTGGGTTCGACTTGAAGAACAGGTGAAGTGATAGGCCGCGTTTCGGTAAGAGAGTTGGTATCCAAGGCTTGAAATTCCAAGAGAAGGTGTTGGGGATAAGGAGATTGATACAAACGGAGGTGACGTTGCTGTTTGCGGAAAAGATGATAGTCGTCCCAATCATCATTTTCAGCCACAGCCCGTAACTGTAGCAAACTTTCAACCCCAGTTCGCTCCCAACGCATGCCAGATAATTCACAGCGGTCTTTAACAAAATGACGACAAGCGCCTTCAATAACGCCGGAGGCAATAGGCCAACCGTTTTTGAGATAAGTTGCATAGTCCATATAAGGCAAGTTACGGTCAAAATAGTTGGCAGTTTTGGTCAATTGGGTCTGTTGAGTGGATGAATATTGATTGGCTTGAGCCATCTGGCGAAACTCAGCGATCACCTGATCGGTTTGACCGGACAGAATTTGCAAGGTGTGGTCAATCATCCAATCCAAACGTTGGGAGTGTGTTTCACCAAATAAACAATTGGCAACTTTCCATAAATATTCATTGGCGTGGATGAAATCCAAAATCAAGGTAAAGGAGACAAAGCGGTTATTAATCCGAAGTTGTAGGGCTTCACACCCATCACACAAGGCCACCCGATGTTGAATATGATCTCCATCTCGAGCGGTGACTTGGGGAATTAACCGATCCAAAGCGGCATCTTTGCCATCCAGGGTGGCCCAAATATGCTTGTTTTGCGGATTAGATCGAGCCCCTTTCTCTTTTGGAGTAGTCTGGTTAGGGGCAAAAAAACTATCGACCACCTGTTGGGGCGTGCGAGGTTGTGGGTCAATGGTGTAGATGGTGGTCACAATGGCTTCTTTCTTATGGCCCCGTTTCTGGCCCTTACCCAACCGAACGGGTTGAGACTGATCAGACGCTTCATAAATAATGGGCACCCCTTTGCCATCGGCTTGGATGACCAGAATTTCGGCTTCTTCTGATGCGATTGGGGGGTGCTTCTGAGCATAATAGGCTTCAACATCAACTGCATCTTCAGCAATATTATCTTCGATAACTCGGGTTGATACCTTCAAACCCAACAGCCGCGAAAGTATATCACCACTTTTGTGATAAACGGTGTAGACCCCCAAATAGTCTGTGATCTCTCGAACCAGATCTGAGTAAATATCATCGCCCAACCCTAATTCAGCATCCAGGGGTATTTGCCCACCCACCCCTTTTTGGTAAAAATAGGGCCGCCAAATCGGCACTTTGCCAAAGATCGAATAATAGGTTCGTTTCTTGTTTTGTTGATAGGCTAAGCGGTCACCTGTGCTACTTTGCACCGCTTCTCGAGAACAATTTTCAGACCGTACCACAAAAAATAAGGTCAATAATTGGGTGCCCAGGGCTAACAACATCTTAAACAAGCTTCGTTCTACATAATCAGCCGTCGTTTCTTTGGCTTGTTCGCTCGTTACAAACTGTAATAACATTTCAAACTCTTGTCGGATATCTTGTATAATTGTTTCTGAGTTGGAAGTCACTGCTTTTCTCCTTGTAAAGTCGTTTGCGCAAACTTACTTTACTTGAGTTTTGCTTGTCTTCCAACTCACTTTAAACACACCCTAATCGTTAGGCTTCGCCAAAAAAAGCGGTCAAAGTTAGGTTCATCAACGAGATATAATTTGTTTGTCGCGTTTGTTTTTTTGCCGTAGGGCAGCGGTTTATTGGAAAGCAGCCTCGGTTTTTAGCGTAAGCTGGGGCTTATTTTTTCTCGTAAAGCGGTGCTTCTACAGAAAACGGGCTCGATTTTTGGCGTAAGTCAGATTTGTTTTTAAGTCGCAAAGCCAAAACGGTGGTATTGTAGCCAGTCACAAAGCGACACTGCGTTATTATTAAACGACAAAAAACAACTGCGTTCCGCCTTGTTCAGGACTGAAAAAGAAAAAGCTAAAAACGAAAAAACAGATGTGGCATTTTGGTTGAAAACGGTAGGGGTGGCCTTTGAGTCAAAGGGCGAGAGAATAAACCAGAAAAAGAGATGATATTTTTGTATCCAAGAGCAGCGGTTGCATTCAATTCGGGATTGCAGCAGGGTGAAAGATTAAAACGTTTAATCGGGGCAGGTTGGTCAAACAGCATATCGTAGGCCAAAGCCAGCCTAACAAATCGTTGCACGCGAGCGCCCAAGCAGCGTTTGATTGAGGCGAGTGTTTGACTGAGGCTGGCCGTGCCAGTCAAGTTGGTGTAAAATCGAGGTATATTCGCTGGTGAGCGGATGTCTTCATGACCGACCTCACCTGTGTGCGAGGATTCATCGTGCGCCGCGTAAACTCAAGCGTTAGGCTGTTAGTTGATGGGGGAAAAGAAAGGTTTGCCACCCAAGAAAGTGTCGCCAGTTTTTAATAATAACAACCAAGATGCAAGGGTGCGGAAAACGATCTGACGATGTTGAGACGAAGATAATCCCCGGAAACACAGGAGCCACGCCAGCAGTAATCTGGAACCGTAAACGGGGAAAAGTACCAAAGGCGGGGCCAGCGAAAAGCAACCTGT
>JBNKYI010000388.1:0-2826 GCA_050300815.1 Fibrobacterales bacterium | reverse complement strand
TCATCGCTTTTTCCCGATCGTTTTAACACCAGCGCTCGCTATGATTTTAGAGGCCTCGCCACAAGTTCTAAACTGGGGGATTCACTTAATCAAAGTGAGCAGGCTTTAAATTATGACGCTCTCGGAAGGCTCTTATCTTCGAAGTGGAATGGAAGTGACTCGCTGACTTTATCGGCTAATGACTCGCTAGTTTATGATTTAGTAGGAAGCGATGGCACGCCTAAGTTAGGTCAACTCATGCAGTCTCGTCGAGGCGATGGCACTCAAGTTAATTTTGATTACAATAAATTGGGATCACTTACAAAACGTCAAATAAATAACCCAAATATCAATTATGATGAAACCATGCGGTGGTCTTATCTGCCTGGCCAGGTGGTCGATTCGGTTTATTTGCCTCAAGGGGCAATACTTGCTAATAAATACGATGATTTCTTTCGTTTAAAGGAGTTGGCGTTTGGTATTCCTGGGGCGGGAGGAACTTCTCCTGTTTATAAATCTCTTGTTAAAGAGATCACTTATGAGGGCATGGATCGTTTAAAAGGCTTTAGACACGGCAATGAGGTCTTGCATGAGTTCTCTTACGAAGACAACCGCAACTGGCTAAAATCGCACACCGCCTCGCTGGGGGGCAACCCCATCTACTTGCAAAGCTACCAGTACGACAAGGCGGGGCAGATAACAAGCATACAGCACCACGATGGCGAAGCGGCCACCTACTCATATGACGGCCTCGATCGCCTAAAATCGGTGGCCTACCCCACCGGCAATGTTGGAGGAAACCGCGCAGGAAATTATGTTTATGAAATGGACAACAACGGCAACCGCACATCTTTTAGTCATGATTTTGGTGAGCTCACTCATCAGTATGCTGATGGAACGAACCTGCTCACTCGAGTGATTGATGGCAGTGGCCTTGTTCATCGTTATGCTTACGATCATCTCGGAAACCGAAAAGCTGAGGCGACGTTTAAGGATACCACTTCTAGTGATACGATCTCGTTAAAGCTGTATCGATTTAACCCAAAGAACGAGCTGAGGGAGTTTGATAAAATCGAAGTGGCCTCTAAGGACACCACAAAGTACCGATTTTATTACGATGAAACAGGGCGCCGTATCTCAACTGAAGTTTTTAGCGACACAGGTTGGGTGATGCTCGGTAAGCAGTTTTGGGATGGTGTGAATGTGGTTTATACCGAAGATGAGCAAGGTAATAAAGCTTGGCATCCGCTAGTGGGTCTGCAAAGAGTTGCAGAAGTTAAACAAGATACTTCTGGGGCTAATGAGGTGTTGTATTTAACCACCGATCATTTAGGATCGGTGACGCAGATTCATGACTCTTTAGGCCAAAGGATTGGTTCGTACCGTACAGGGCCTTATGGTAATATTGAACGGCAGTTTGGAGTGCAGACGGCTTTTACCTATACGGGTAAGGGGTATGATGATGTGTTGGGTCTCTACGGATTTGGCAAGCGCGACTACGATCCGTTAACAAGTAGTTGGATCGGGAGAGATCCGATGGATCAGTATCCATCTCCTTATCTATATGTGGGGGCCAGTCCGATTCATAGAATTGACCCTGATGGATTACAAACTATTGAACAGAGAATTCAAGCTGTAGAACGAGCTGGTGAATACGTAAATATTGGCTCTAATTATTTATGGGGTGGCCGAGGTCAACCTGGAGATGATATTGATTGTAGTGGTTTAATAATTGGAGTTTATCCCGATCTATACCTTAATGCCGATTATACTCAGTCAATATTCAACGCAACTTATTCCGTAAGTACTCCTCGATCTGGTGATTTAGTGTTTTTCACTTTTCCTGGAGGAAATCCTAACGGTCATGTAGGGTTAGTTACGGGAATCGGAGAGGATGGAAGGGTCGATTTTACACATTCAGGTTCTTCAACTGGGCCAACTACAAGCTCATTTGTACCTGGTTCGGGGTCTTATTGGGATAATATTTTTACAGATTTTAGAAGACAAGATGTTTTTGTTTTTGGCGAGGAATTTATTGGGCCACCCCCAACTCCTGCTAGCGACGACATAATGGATATCACAGGTTAACATTGGATGGAAAATGAAATTTTATCAATATTTGACAATCATATCGGCTTTTTTTTGTTGTAGTTTTCCATTAGCGAATGAAAACAAGACCTGCATAAGTTTGGCCGATGATGTAAATGTTTGCAATGAAGTAAAGGTGATGAACGATTCAATTATTTTTGTTGAATTTACTTTAGTAACCAATCATACTGATAGTTTGATTGGTGATTATGAGTATAATCTAAATACTGAAGAGTTAATGAAAAATAAATTTGTTGCTAATTGTTCTACTGAATTAGAATGTGTTTCTTCCTTTTATAGAGAGGCTTGGGGCAAGTTGACTCATCAGCAAATAGAGTTGATAAATAATTCAATACATCGAGATTTTGATTATAAAGAGCGTTTTTTTAGAATGGTATGCAAAAATGATAGTTATTGTATAGATAATGCAGATGATTTTTTAATTGTAACCTATTATCGACACCCTATGATCTTAGTTGACCCATTTCTGATAAAGAGGAATTGATGAGAATTTTAAAAATTATTTTCGCTATCCTTGTTTGTATTAGTGTAGCAAAGAACGTACCTCAACATCCTGTGCTTGATGGTGCAGCTACAGAAATCACAAAGGAATATAATGGGAAAAAGATTAAAGTTCGAATTTATCGCACGCCCATGAATTCTGCCCTGTCCAAGCGTCCACAGGCAAAATAACCTCTAAACCTCAAGAAAAAATCCTTGATTTTAAGCAAAGCAACCGTGTTTTGCTTTTTTTATGCA
>JBNKYI010000387.1:0-2829 GCA_050300815.1 Fibrobacterales bacterium | reverse complement strand
GATGACTGTAAAAGTGCAAGTGGCCTTCGTTTTGCGCGACCACACCGCGTATATAACCATTGCTAAATCCCTGAATGACATTCATTTCAGGAACGGTTTTTCCGCTCTCGAGATCGGTGCCAGGTTTTTGCACACTGGGTGAAAGCCCCAGATCAAAGTTCACAAGCTCGAGGCCGTCGGCATGTAACTCAACGGTGTTCCAATGCATATTCCAGCTATCATACACAAGGTCAAAGTCTACATTGCTCATCACAAAGGGTTTTGTCGCGTCAAATTGCAAGGCATACTCAATGTGATCGAGAGCGTCGCGCACGCCATAAGCATTGTTGAGCGAGGCGAGAGAATAGCGAATTTCGGCGCTGGTGGGCAGAGGGTGGTTAAAAGTCGAGACCACTTGAGTGGTGGTGGGGTTATAGAGATCAAAGACCAAATAAGGGCCGCAATTGACGCAGCTCTCTCCGCTGACCTGAGTCTGCCCCATCGCCTGAATGCTAAAGTAGGCGGCCTCGGTGCCCACTGCGGGCACAAATTTAAAGAGGCTCATGCAACTGCGCAAATCAAAGGCATCAATGCCCGTGTCATCGTTAAAGTAAACCACCCGTCGCAAATAAAATTTATCGCTAGGCACTTGCACTTCACTGCGAATGCCATTCGAACCAAAGGTGAAACTGTTGGCATAAGCTCTCACATTTTGATCGTCAATGATAAAGGCGCGACGGTCGTCAACCGAAGAACTGGCCTTAATTTGACCGTAGTCGCTCTGGGTGTTGTCGTCGACAATCGACAGGGCGCGGGTTTCGATTTTTAATTCGTGCTTGCCCATATATAGGGTCACTTCGGGAATTTCTCGGCACTTAACGGTAAAGAAAGAGCTGCTGCACTCATAGGCGTTAATCGATTGGGCTACATGGTCAAAATCGACAATCTCATAGCCTGTCAGATCACCCACCAAGCCCGCATTGTCGGCAAAGGTCAACTTGACATTGACATTTTCGAGTTGCAGCTTTTGCCCCGCCTCGATCACTTGGCCATAGCCCTCATTTTGCCCCGCTTGTTTAAAGAGCACTTCAAAAGAGGCCCGCGCCAAGGCTTCGTGCCCCCCACTCACCGGGGTAACCGTGCTGGTTAAAAAGGCGCGCAGAGGTTGCAAATTGAGCCCCTCAGCCCCACCGAGCGTCGAAGGCGACAGGGTGGCGATATCAATGGCCGAAGCCGTGGCAAATTTGGTGAAAACCAAACCGTTGACAGCGCTGTATTGGCCGTTGTCTGCCCCCTTGGCTTTGGCCCGAATAAAATAACCGTGCAAAGTGCCCGCCACTTGAGGGTGCCCAATCAGGTCTCCTAAGGCTTTGTTGGGTTTGAGAAGATAGACATCTGGGGTGCCATCTTGCGGTGCAAGCGTGTAAGAAACAGCGCCATCGACATAAGCTTCGTAATCTGCACTGGTGGGGTCTTGCCCGTTGTCGCTACAAAGAGCGCCATTGTTATAGCAAACAAAGGTGATTTCAGGAGCTCCATCCCAATTTTGGGCGGCTTCGGCATCGGCAATTAAGGGATCTTTGGCCACGATGATTTCGGGCAGAGCATTGGTGTTGAGCACATAACCCTGCACTTGATCTTCTGAATAAGTGGGGCTGCCTTCGGCAAAGTCGGGCATGATCAATTTGACCCCAGGAACGGGGTTGGGAACTTTGACGGTCGATTCTAAGACCGTGTGCAAAGGCGACGCATTGCCAAAACGGTCAACAGCGCTGAGCTCAAATTGATGTTCGGTGTTGGGGTGCAATCCCAAGAGGGTGGTTTGCACGCTGAGGCTGAGATCGACGGTTTCGCTCTGGGCCGCAAGAAAAGCGTCGAGGCTGGCCGGATCTACCGTTGATGAAGCCGACGTCAAAGCCACTTTAGCCACCCCAATACCATCGTCTCCCATATAAAAATGCAGGGTGTTGTCGCCGGGTGCTAAGGTCAACGATTGGGCAAAGAGCACAAAGTGGTCGGGATTCAAGTGATCAAATTGCAATTCTCCCAAGAGGTGCCCATTTAAACCAACGTAGATTCGATTGTTGGTTTCTCCTAAATTGCCAGCCCCTTGCAAGTAAAGTTTGAAGTCTTGTGGGGCCTCTCCCCCATGGGTGATTTTGAAACTGACCTCGGGCACACCGACGAGATCGGCATCGCTACTGAGAGTGTATTGTGCCTCAATATCGGGGATAAAGGCCCCGCCTAGACCGTTTGCATTGTTTAAGCTCACCCACTGGTGGTGGTGCTCAAGGGCCGCAGTGACAGTTGAATTGTCATTTTTTGAAGGCGAGAAGCTCGCTCCCGTTTTGAAATCTCCGTATTTCCAATCCCAACTATTGACAAAAGTGGGGTTAATCACCGCCCATTGCCCTTGATCTGCCCCTCCATTAGAAAGAGTCTGAAAGAAGTAGCGGGGGCCAAAATCATATTCGCGCTCGGTATAAGGGGCGCAGTCACTGCCCGGAGTGTATTTCAACTTGTATTTGCCCCGAATCTGGTGGGTTTTGTGAGCCGCAGAGAGGCCCGCCGCATCGGTTAAACCCGCTAAGGTTAAGGTCATCTCGGTGGCTTTGATTTCATCAAAATTCAGTGCGGGCTCAAGGGGGGCCTTAAATTCGAAAGAAGGCAAGTAAGGGTAAAGCTGCTGCCCTTGATAGAGATAGGGATAAGCGATGGGTGAATTGATTTTAAACTCTTCGAGCTGATCGCAAAGTCTCATTCGCTCATAGGGTGTCAAATCGCCCGGGCCGTGCAAATCACAGAGCGCATCGGCATAGCTTGTGGGATAAGGCACCTCAATGCGCCCTC
>JBNKYI010000386.1:0-2854 GCA_050300815.1 Fibrobacterales bacterium | reverse complement strand
TTATATCGGGGTGGATTGGTTACTTCCGTCAGTTATTTCTTCTTATGCCGGTCAAAAAGTAAAATTGGCCATTGCTTGGATCAAGCAAGTGCCTGGCGGAGAGACGCTGCTCGGCTCGAATGTGATGGACCTTTATGTGAGTGAAACAGGAACCTTTTGCCCTGACATGAGCGCTTGGAAAAACAGCGATGGCACTCTCAATTTAGAGAGCTTTGAGCAGAGCAAAGAAGCGACAGGAGGAGCCAATCTCGATCAGGCCCGCGAGTTCTTTGTCTATTTCTTGGGGGCAGATCGCAAGGCCACCGACGGAGAGCTTGCGCTGCGCTTTACCGAATTGCCTTCAGATCTCTTAAGGGATTATCAAATCAAAATCTCTGATAATGGATCTAATGGATCTGTGGTCCACGAGATTTATCTCGATGGCGAAAACCCCACTCAGTATGCATTGAGCGAAGGGGGAGCGGGTGTATCCACTGCGTCGGGCTCGGCGATTTTGGGCCTCGGTGCCTCGGCGATCAAACTCAATTTGTTGGGAATTCCCGAATCGGTATTGCCTCGCAATGCAAAATACAAGATCGAATTTGTGGGAAGAAGTGCTGATATTATCGCCAATTGTGCAGGTGAAACAGCGGATTTTGCTTTAGATGAGCCTTATCCCGTGCCCGAATTTGAAAAACGAGAAGACTATAAATACGCAATTAAAAATCTCGGAGCGGGACAAATGGCTCGATACTTCAAAGGGTATCGCTTCTCGGTTCCCGAGCACAACGAATTGTTTGACTATTCGAATGACGAATTGATCGAAGTGGATCAAACAATGATGCTCGGTGCGATCTATGGTCGGGTGAGCGTCGACGAATACACAGGGAGTGGCGTGATTCGCCAGTATGTGAAGGTGCCCTTTAAGGTCGACCTGATGACAGCAACCTCAGATCATTCGATCAAACTCATCAATCGCGATCTAGAAACGTCGACAGTTAAAGAGGGTCAAAAACTCTATCCCATTTTATCGACGCAGAGCAAAAAGAAAATAAAAACCGAAATGTATGGCAGTTTTGAGGTGCTTTGCAGAGTCAATAGCAGCGATTGGTTTGCCTGTATCGATGGCTTTACCTTGAGTAGAGAAATACTGCCCGAGCAAAACGAAGACATCAGCATTCAGGTGCAAGTGCTCTATAGTGTGCCGGTGGGGGCGCGTATTGAAAACGCCGACCCCTCATTGCCCGCAAGTTATCCGGGAATTGACGATCCTTCGATTCTCATCAACCCCGAGGCCAAGTACCCTTACACCGCCGAAAGCCAAATCGAATCGTTTACTTTTCACTATCAAAAACCCTATGAGGCCATTGAATTCTCGATCGGTTCGATCTGTCAAAACTTAGGTCTAGACTACGACCAAGAATTGGTGGATTATCCGCTCTTGGTCACTTTAGACCGACGTCAATTGACCGATGAGGTGATTAGAAACATTGCGAATGCCGCAGAAATCGATTACAATGTCGCGACCACCGACCTCGAGGTGAAAGGGCAAATCGAAGCCCTCGAATTTAGTTTTGTCGACAGTCGAGGCAAAGAATATCCCACCGAATGGGAAGTCAGTAATCTGATGATTCCCTACCTCTCTGCGTGGATTAAGGTGCCCCTGATCAAGGGATCAACCTGCCCTGATGTCAAACTGCGCTTAGGCAAAGTCGATGAGTTGAAACAGCAAATCACCAAGGTGTGGAACCCCGAATACATCGGTGTTTGGCATATGCGCGAAGATGTGCGCGGAGCAAACCCAGCGGTGCAGGTCGATGTTTCACACGGGCAAGATCTCTTTAATGCAACAACGGTTTATCCGGTAGCCGCTAAGGGCATCGTCGAAGGCAAAATCGTCGATGGGCTAAAACTCCCAGGGGGAACAGCCCAAGGAAGCGGAACACAAAGCGCCGAAGTGAAAACCCGCATCAACGGCAATCTCTATCGAGATCACTCGACGGGCTTGAGCCTTTCGGGATGGTTTAAACTGTCGCCCGAGTCTGCAGACTATAAGGTGAATTATTTGCCTTTGCCTCTTTTGCAGTCAGATAATTTAGGGGGCGTCAATTGGTGGATGACGATCGAAGCCAACCAAAGCCTCTCGTTTAACTTTGACGGCGCTGAGATCAACACCGGAGACCAGACCGTCTATGCAGAAATCTGGTATCATTTTGCAGTCGAAATCGATTATGCAGAGACCGAGCAGGTGCATCTCTATCTCAATGGCAAGCGCATGGCCAGCATGCCCTTTGCGAGTCGAGGCTTGCAAAACTGGCAGTTTGCCAATGACATAAAGTGGAATGAATCCTCTTATGACGGTCTGCAAATCGATGAGTTTAGAGTGGTCGACAAGGTCTTTTCTGACGAGTGGATTTACGCCGATTTCTTAACTCAACGGGGGCGCTATTTATCTGAATTGCCCAATTTTGTTTCGAATTGTAGCCCTTCGGCAAACTTTGAGTTGGCCATGTTGCAAAGTCGCTCAGAATACCTCTATCGCGATATCAACGATGTGGCCTACCCAGTGGCCAGCGACTATAAAGCCTATGGGTCGGGAATCTTTCGTTCGAGCTTTACCGACTTTAAAGATGCAAGCGCAGATTATCTCTGTGCCGAAGTCAACAAAGCCGCTGAAGTTTATGCCCTCGTTGATCCCAACTACACGACCTTGCCCGAGTGGCTTGACGATTCGTGGGAAAAAATGAATTACACTCAGCCGGTGATCAAGCGCAACGACCCCCTTGAGGTCTATCAGCGCAGAGCGGCCTCGAGTGGCAAGTCATTAGATGAATGTTACGAAAAAGCCTATTTTGCCGATTTTCAAGGCGGTATT
>JBNKYI010000385.1:0-2854 GCA_050300815.1 Fibrobacterales bacterium | reverse complement strand
TTCCTACAAATCGCACAGAAGAACCTTCGAGTAGTGCTCTGTTCACCTTAGTCACCGACCGCACCAAAAGCACATCGGCGTCTTTAATTTGCTCTGGGGTTAAAGATCTCCCCTCAAATAGGGTAACCCTTCCCCATGCTGCAAAAAGTTTTTCTCCTAGTGGTATGTTTTGGTCAATCCAGATATTTAAAGCCATTCAAATCCCTATAAGTGCAATTCATCTGTTTAAAGAGCAAGGTTTCACAATTTTTTCTACAATTCTCAACAATCATTCGACACGTGTCTTTTTAGGTAAAAGCTTTTCTATGACTCGACTACACCTATTCGCGATCTTATGGGGATCACTGGTTTTAAATCCTTATGCGTTGTCTGCTTTGCCTCTAAAAGACTTTGTCAACGAGGGGCTGAAAGGTAATCTCCTACTCAAAGAAAAACAATTCAAAGCCGAAATCACTAAACACGACCTTTCAAAGGGCAATCGAGAAGCACTGCTTCCCCGTCTGCGAGTGACAATGGCTTTTGGCCCCGCTCCCGGCATTAACGAAGGCATAGATACCCTAACCATCGATGGCGTAAATATCTACGAAAAGTACGAAGACTATGACTTCAGTCGCTTGGGGAGTTACTTTGGTTTTGAAGCTGAATTTAACCAGCCCTTAAACTTCGGCCGCTTACAAATGGGCAACCGCGCCCTCAAAGCCCACCACCAAGTGACCTTAGCCGAAATCGAAAAAGGAACTCTCGAACTCAACAGTAATTTACAAGAGCTTTACTACGGTTATCAACTCGCTCACTCCACTCGAGATCTTGCACTTCGGGTGCGCAAAGAACTAAAAAAGGCCATTCGCCGCTTTGAAGACAAGCTCGATGAAGGCGACGAAGATGTTTCTCAACTCGATTTGCTTAAATTAAAATCCAACTTGTTTGAAGTTGAAGACGGTCTCTTCGAAACCGAAGAAGGAATTCAAAGGGCCAAGGCAAACATTCGCTTTCTCTTTAACACAGAAAGCCCTGAAAAAGTCATGGGCGATGATTCTTTGCTTGCCTTACACCCAGCTAAAATCCCCCCTCTGGCCACTCTCGAGCAAAAGCTAATGGAATCTCATCCCGATTTAAAACGGCTGCGATTTGGCTTGATCGCCCTCGATCAAGTCGCTCAACTCGAAGAAGCCGATCTCGGCCCTGAATTCTTTCTCTTTGGCAAATTTCAATTCACAAAATCTTGGGCTCG
Source organism: Fibrobacterales bacterium (assembly GCA_050300815.1). GTDB lineage: Bacteria > Fibrobacterota > Fibrobacteria > Fibrobacterales > CAWVXU01 > JBNKYI01. Next base: position 1,623 of record JBNKYI010000385.1, on the reverse strand, counting down.
AGACCGGCTCGCTCAAGAACAAAGTGTTTTTTCGCAAGATCCTCTCAACAAACTCGAAGGGGCTCTCGGCATTGGGGCGCGCTTCGATCTCAATTTTTGGAGCACCCATCACAAAGCGGTCACTGCACGGCTAAAATACCGTGAACTTAAGACCAAAGACGACTACGCCGCCAACGGATTGCTTCTTCGTCTACGTGAGGCATATTACAAAGTTGAGCGTCATCAAAAGCGCATGGATAGCGCTGAAAAATCCTTAAACGCCTCTGACGCTTGGCTTAAGGGAGCTGCGATGCAATACGACCTCGACCCCTCGCTAACCTCTGAATTACTTTCTGCTTTTTCTAAGAATGCCTCTTTGCAAAAAGATTATTACTTTACCCTTTATGATTATAACTTGGCGGTTGCAAAGTTGATGGAAATTGCGGGGATAACCCTCGACGAATTTCTCAATCTTTAAAGGCCACCGGAGGAAAACATGAAAAACACCTTCCATTTGATCTTACTGACGACTCTTCTTTTTTCAACGGCAATTTTCGCCGAAAATGATCCTGCCCAGTTGTTAAAAGCCAATGACGCTAAACTTCAATCCCTTCTTAAAGAACAGAAAAAATCCCCTACCCCCGAGCGCACCGAAGAAATCAAAACGCTGATTAACGGAATTTTTGACTTTCAAGAAATGGGACGTCGCGCCCTGCCTCGCAATGTCTGGAATGAAAACGAAACTTTGCAAGAGCGGTTTGTGGCCGCCTTTAAAGCCATGGTCGAAAATGCCTCTGTCAAGAAACTTGAGGCTTATGAATCCGACTCCACAAAATTTCAATCTCCTGAAATCGACGAAGACAAAGCTCGCGTTTATGCTACCGTTTGGGCCGGTCCTCAAAAATCAGAATTAGAATACAAACTCCATCAAGTCGACGGGCAATGGAAAGCTTGGGATCTCGTTATGAATGAACTGTCGACTCGTCAAAACTACTCAGAGCAATTTAAGATTTTACTCAAGAAAAAAAGCTTTCTTGAGTTGATTGAATTTTTAGAATCAAAATCAGGTGACAAAGAAACAACAACACCGTAACCTGAGACAAAAATGAGCATTTGGCTTGGGATTTCAATTGCTGTAATTATCGGGGGAACCTTAGGGTTCCCCCTTATTTTTAGCTTCAGAATTCACTGGGACAGCCATCTCGAATACCGTTTCTTTATTTATCGATGGGAAGTCACCCCTTGGCTTCTCCGTTTTCTAGACGATCCCAAGTCGCCCCAAAAACGCACCGCTAAAAAGAAAAAGGCTACGGGCACCCCCAAGACCACAAAAGGGTTTTTCTATCGCTGGATTCGCACCCCAATCCTTTACATTCCTCTGAGTCGTTGGCTACTCAAAGGCTTGCGTCTGTTCACCCCTCTAGGAGTTCCCCGCTTTGAAAAACTCCACTGCGAATTCGGCCATTCGAACCCTTACGAAACTTATAAGTATCTCGAAAGACTCTCTCTTCTCAGTGCGCTATTGCCCTTTCGCTCTATTCGTCTCGAACCGGTATGGACTCTCTCGACTTTAAAATTCGATGTAGAAATGCGCTGGCGAATTTTTCCTGGAGCCCTCTTGTGGCTCACTTTGCGCTGGCTCTT
>JBNKYI010000384.1:0-2855 GCA_050300815.1 Fibrobacterales bacterium | reverse complement strand
CATCATCGCCGGGGGGAGTCTATCAAAAGTGAGCAATACCGATCACTGGGATCAATTTGACTGGGGGAATGATGCCAACATTTTCATACAAGCTCAATGGAATTTATTTAATGGATTACAAACTCACCAAAAGGTCGTGCAGGCGAAGACTGAGGTCTCTAGAATTTCAATTCAAAAACAGCACCTCATTCAATCCATCAAACTGCAAATTGAATCTGAAATCAATCAGCTCAACAATTCCCTGCGTCAAATCGAAGTCACTCATCGAATGATTGAGCTTGCCGAAAAAAATTATACCCTCGCTGAAAAAGCCTTTCAGATAGGAAAGTCAAGTCAACTAGAAATGCAAGATGCAGAATTAAACCTGCGCAAGGCCAGACTAGATCATCAAAAAAACTTACTCGAATTAAATCAATCTTTAACTCATTTAAAACTCGCCATGGGCATTCTTTAAAAAGAGAGGGTACAAATGAAAAACTTTAAAATTTTAAGTACGATCGCCTTAGGTGCTCTTATCACATTTAACCTTACCGCTTGCAAAGACAAAACCAATACAACTGAAACGGTAAAGCAAATTCAACTTCGAGAAGGCGTACCTATTGAAGTGACACAAGCTCAGCTGGGAACATTTCCGCTGATCAAAAAATACAGCGCTGAAATCAAAGGCCAGCTACAAAAGTCTGTTTATGCAGCCTTACCCGAATACATCAGAAATATTCCCATTAAAATTGGCCAGCGCGTAAGTAAAGGTCAAATTATAGCCACCTTAGATCAAGCGGGACGCAGCCCTCAATACCGACAAGCAAAGGCTCAATATGAAATGATCGAAGTCACTAAGAAGCGCATGGAAGATCTCTTAGAAACTGGTGGTATTTCAAAGCAAGAGCTCGACAAAATAAACGCTCAATACACTGCGGCCAAGGCGACCTATGATGCCGCCAAACAAAATGTAAATATCGAGGCCCCCATCAACGGAGTCATCACCGACATATACATGAGAGAAGGCGAAGTGGCCATTGCGGGCAAAGACGAATATCCTTTGCTACAAATCAGCGACATCTCAAAGGTCATTGCAACGATCAAAGTTCCCGCAAATCAAATTTACGATTTCAAAGTGGGTTTAAAAGCTAAAATTCACATTAATGGCCAAACCCTTACTGGACAAGTTGTTAAAGTCCCTTTAGCCGCAAATAAGATCACGCGATACTTTAATGTCGATGTTTTATTTGCCAATCCAGAGATGCAGTTAAGACCTGGTATGTTTTCTCAATTAGAAATTGAGGTCCGCGAAGCAAAAGGTGTTAAAATTCCTATTGACGCTCTGGTTATGCAAGACGACAAGGCATTTTGTTATTTAGAAAAAAATGGTATCGCCCAAAAATACGAGTTCAAGCCTCTGCTTATTGCAGATCATTTTGTCGTAGCAGATTCTGCCATCGCCCAAAACACTCATATCATTACGTCTGGTCTTTCTCTGCTAAAAGAAGGCGTTAAAGTTAAAGTCATTGCCAACAAATCCATTTAAAGAGCGAGGCCTAAAATGAATTTCATTTCTCTGAGTATTAAAAAACCCATCACAATGCTGATGGTTCTCGCCTCGCTTGTTGTGATTGGCCTCTACTCTTATCGCTTAATTGCGGTAGACAACATGCCCGACACAAATATTCCCATTGTAACCGTTCAAGTGATTTATCCGGGAGCCTCTCCTGAAGAAGTAGAAACCTCAGTCATCGAAAAGTTAGAAGACGAATTCACCTTGCTTGAAGGAATCAAAAAAGTTAAAGCCACGGCTTTAGAAAATGCCGGTATTCTCGTTTTAGAATTTGACCAAAATATTTTGGTCGACTTCGCAGCAATTGATGTAAAGGATAAAATTGATGGCATTCGATCTAATTTACCCGATGACATTAAAGATCCCATCGTTTCTAAACTCGATCTAAATAACAAACCCATTTTATCTCTGGCATTGGCAGGAACGGGTTCTCTGCAAGAGGTGAGAAAAATCGCTGAAGATGTCGTTAAGCTCAAGCTGGGCAAGATTTCTGGCGTGGCAGCCATTGATATTATTGGCGGGCTCGAACGAGAGATTCACGTGAATCTGATCAAAACAGAACTAGAAGCCCGCAATCTATCTATCGGTGATGTTCTTCAAGTCATTGCCGCATCTAATTTAGACTTTCCCCTAGGGAGTATTGAAACAAATAACAAAGAAATCAATTTAAAGATCAAAGCAAAAATTCAATCTATTGACGAGTTGAGAAAACTCGAAATTCCTACCCGTAGAGGGGCCATTCTTCTCGGCGATATCGCGCAAATTGAAGATTCTCATAAAGAAATTTCGAATTTAGCTCGCTTCAACGACAAAGCGGCGGTTGCTCTTGAAATAAGAAAATCAGGGGATGCGAATGTGGTGGCAACCGCAAATGCCCTAAAAAAAGCGATCCCTAAAATTTCTACTGAACTTCCTGAAGGCTACACTTTAGACATCGCCAAGGATCAATCGACCTTTATTCAAAATTCTGTTGCCGATGTGCAATCAAATATTGTGCTAGGGATCATTTTAACCGCTCTTATTCTATTTGTTTTCTTGCGCTCAATGGCAATGACATTCATCGCTTCAGTAACCATGCCTATTTCGCTTATTGCCTCATTGACCTTTATATGGGCGAGCGGATTTTCAATTAACTCGATGACCTTGATGGCGCTGGGTATTTCAGTCGGTATTCTCGTAACCAACTCGATCGTCATCTTAGAAAATATTTCAAAATTCTTAATGCGCGGCGAAGAGCCGGCCATTGCCGAATGCGCGCAATCCCATGTCGGCGGAAAACAGCGCCGCGCCGACGAACAGCAGC
>JBNKYI010000383.1:0-2886 GCA_050300815.1 Fibrobacterales bacterium | reverse complement strand
AGGCGCTTATAGAGACCTTGGCGCAAAGAAAGCCTCCCGCTGAGCTTCGCAAACTCTGGAAAAACCTTAAGTTGCTTTGTGAAAAATTCGATAACTGGGATAGATGCTTGGCTCGTTTAGCTCTTTTGAAGGGGGTTGAGACGCGCGATTTAGAAGTCTTTGACAATGAGGATGCCCATGCCCAGTTTATCACCGGCCGAAATTCAAAAACGTTTAGGTAAAATACGCAGTCCGCTTCCCCCTAGAGGGCCTTCAAACACACTGAGCGTGTGCATGATTGTTAAAAATGAAGAGAAGAATATCGAAGCGGCAATTCGCTCTTTCTTGCCCTTTGCCGATGAAATTATTGTTAACGACACGGGAAGTACAGACCGCACGCTAGAAATACTCAGTCGTCTCCCTGTTAAGGTGATTCAAAATGCGTGGGAGGGCGATTTTTCTAAGGCTCGCAATCAGTCGATAGACAAAGCCACTTCGGCTTGGGTGATCTGGATGGACGCCGATGATCGAGTTCCTCCAGATCAAGTCGAATACTTTAGAAAGTTGAAAACGGCCCCACTTGATCGTTGCTTTGCCTTTCAAGTGGTTAACACCCAGGCGGGATTGGCTTTGGGCACGCGGTTTATGCAAACGCGAATGTTTCCCAATCACCCGACATTGAGATTTGAGCGCAAGGTTCACGAACAAATTATTTATGCATGCGCTAAATTGGGCTTGCACTCCTTTGCCATAGAAACGCAAATATTGCACACGGGTTATGAAAATCAAGAATTGAAACGCCAAAAGGCTGAGAGAAATATTGAGCTGTTGGCGAATGATCCCGATCGAGCGGTTGATCCGATTTTGCCGATGCAAGAAGGAGATAGTTTCGCCATTCTAGAGCGTTGGGAAGAGGCTGTTGAAAGTTATCTCTTTGCCTATAATATAGAGAATTTGGCTGAAATTCACCGAGATGCATTTAACGAAATCCCCAATTGCCTAGGGCGTTGTTATTTGTCATTGGGACGGCATGAAGAAGCGCAACAATGGTTTGCGACAGGTGCCGAAAACGCACCTGCTAAAATTGAGCCCTACTACTACACCGGAGAGTCTTATTATCGTCAGGGTAAATTCGCTGAAGCAGAGCTTTGGATGAAAAAAGCGCTGAGTAAAGAGAGGCAATTTAGCAGTGTGGCGAGCCAATATGATGTGATGCGTATGTATTCTCTAAACTATCTCTGCAAAATTTTTAGTCAGCAAGGGCGTTGGAATGAGGTGCTTGAATACGCCCAACAGTTTTTGAATGAATATCCCCAGATTGTTGAGAGTCGACTTTTTATTGGCAAAGCTCATTTGAGCCTGAGAAATAAAGCAGAGGCGGTTCGCTGGCTTAAAGAGGGAATCGAAATGAATCCCAAAGCAGATCGCGAAGCTTATCAGGCGCTCTATTTTGCCCTTGAGGCCATAGGAGAAACGACTGCGATTGCCGAGTTTCAAGAGAGAGAAATCAAAGCTTTTGGTCAAGCGAGTTTAGTGTCTGCTAGCGGATTTACAAATTTATCGAAAGAGCCGGTGGAGGCTTCGACGAAGAGTTTGATGTCAACGGCCTTTGACCTCAGCATCTGTATGATTGTGAAAAATGAAGAAGAAAGCTTACCTCGTTGTTTACGATCTCTCAAAGGCCTGCAAGCCGAATTGGTTATTGTCGATACTGGAAGCACAGATCGAACTCGAGAAATTGCCAGTGAATTTGGGGCAAAGGTCTATGATTTTGAGTGGTGTGGTGATTTTTCAAAAGCCCGTAACCATTCGTTAGAGCAGGCAAAAGGAAAATGGATTCTCTGGTTAGATGCCGATGACGTTCTGCCAGAATCAGAGAAAAGAGCTTTAGAGCTTTGGGCGAAAAAAAATCCTGAGACCGATAGAAAAGCCTATGGCTTTTTGGTGCAAAACACCAATGATAACGGAGTGACGGGATCGGTGTTTAATCAAATTCGGCTCTTTCCTAACGACAAAAGAATTCGCTTTGAAGGAAAGGTGCACGAGCAACTTATGCCCGCTTTGCAGAGATTGCAAATTCCTGTAGAATTCACGACGACCAAAATATATCACACGGGTTATTTAAATGGAGAGATTGTCGCTCAAAAACAAAGGCGCAATCTCGAGATCATGCAACGCGAAATTTCAGAAAATTCCCAAGCCAAGACGGCGGTTAAAATTTATAGCATAGGCGCTTGCTACCAAGATCTGCACGAATGGGCCGAAGCGAAAACGTGGTATCTGCAGGCGGCCCAGCAAGCCGAACTCAAAGGAGAAGATCCCCATATTTTAGAAATGGTACCCGTCAAGATCGCCGAGTGCCTCGCCGAAGAAGGTCAGCTAGAGCAAGCTCTCGCATGGGTAGAAAACACCTTACCGAAGGCCCCGCAAAATCCCGAACTCAATCGTTTAAGGGCTCAAATTTACGAAGCGTTAGGGCGAGCTGATGACGCGTTTAAATCTTATGCAAAACTCTTTTATTTTCAAGAAGGCGTGACGCTTTTTCCCTGCGATTTTCAACTTTTAAAATTCAAAGCCATTCGCTTTTTGGCTCGTTATTTTGAAAAGACAAACCAATCGCTGGCTCTTGGAATTTTGCGTTTGGGCAAGGGGTTACAAGAGGGAGAAATGCTCAGCCCCCAACAAGTGCTGACTCTTCTTTATGAAGGCGAAGCCTTTGAAGAGGCCGCTTGGCTTCTTGAGCACAGTCTGGATTTTCAGGCCCAGGCTCAAGATTATTTGAACTTGGGGAAATTGTACATCTTGTTGAACGAAGCGCAAAAATCCATCGATATCTTAGAGTTGGGAAGGAAAAATTTTCCCTATGATTCAGAATTGAAAGAGCTACAAGAGGCTTTATTAAAGGAT
>JBNKYI010000382.1:0-2889 GCA_050300815.1 Fibrobacterales bacterium | reverse complement strand
AGGCGGGGCTTGCCCCTTTAGCCGTTGCCATCTAGCTGACAGTCGTTTGCAACTTTTGGCGAGTCCTAATCTCTTTGCCTTTTCGATTATCGTGTCTACTGTTTTTTTAAAGGGATTAGGCCGTTGTTTGATCAATATGTTTTTTCCTGTGCACGAAGCGGTAGGAATAAAAATTCAGATTCCTAAAGGAGAATACGTTCAATTAGATGGCGAAGATGTGACGGATGAGTTTTCGGGGAAAGAAGTGCAAATCGAATGGGTAGGCCAAGCGAAGATTCTTCTATTAGACCCGCCTTAAAACCTGTGGTTTTGGGTGTTGGTCATGTGGGTAAACGATTGGTTCGCTTTCTCAATTGCGAAGGAGTGAGTCGTTCTACTAATCCCGTTTTCAATTGGTTAGATCCTAAAACTTGGTTTGATAATTCAAACTGCGCACTTATCGTGACCTTTGCTTTCAACGGGGCTTCTGATGCCGAATTTCAAAAATTTAAAGAATGGTTGCTGCGCTCACCTCAATTAATTTTGTTTAGTAGCGTTGGAGGGCTTGTCGCAGATGGCGTGCTTGACGAAGACGCCGCGCTTAAAAATGAAGAACGCTATTTGCGCGAAGAAGAATTGCGTCGAGAAGGAGCTCTCGTCTTGCATCTCGCTGGAATCTACGATCAAGAGAGAAATCCGGTAGAATGGTTGAAGAAAAACTTGATTTCTAAGCAAAAGCGAGGAGTCAATTTAATTCACTCAAGAGATATTTGCCGTTTGGTCTCTCACTTCTTGAAGTATCCCTTTCCTAGAGAACGCTTGTTGGTTTCAGATGGCAAAGAACATCTTTGGTCAGAAATTGAAGAAATGGCAAAAAAGAACAATTGGTTAGATTCTTTTTATTGTCGACCCGATATTCATGTGAAAAGGGCGGAAAAACAATTGCGCATTAATAAATTGTTAAAGTGTGTTGGCGATGAATTTTCTTTCGTTGAGATTGATCAAGGATTAAAAGATATTGGAATGTGAATCTGATGAAGCAAAAGATGCGGCATTTATTACTTAAAGATTTTAGGTTTTGGCTAGGAGCGATTGGTCTGACCATTCAGGCTTCGTTTCTGAACGCCATCTATCTTTTGCATTGGGGTACATCCGTGGGTCATATGACGGGAGATTTGGCAAAGGCTACGGCGGATTTGGGACATCCTGTACGACAAGATCAAATGGATATATTCTTTTTAGTAGCGTTATCTGGCTTTGTTTTAGGAGCAATGATTTCGGGGATTTATTTTTCGCGAGGAAGGCATTCATTTAAAAGATATGACGCCGCCTTTGCCGTGATGGGAGTGATCGTTGCAATCGCCTATTTGTCGTTTCAAAATTATCCGACTTGTAGTGTGTTACTCGCTGCTGTGCTTTGTGGCTTTCAGAATGCGATGGCGAAAAATTACCGAGGGCTTGTCTTGCGAAATACTCACGTGACGGGAACCCTAACCGATTTAGGGTTTAATATGGGGCGATTGCTGGCGGGTAAGCCCACTGCGATTTGGAGGATTAAGGCGCAAGTTCTTATCATCGGCGGCTTTGCGGCAGGCTCTGCTATTGGTGCCTTGGCCATGTGGTGGGTGGGTTATCACGCCTTACTTGTGAGCTCGGGAATTTATATGTTGGCAGCTTTGGTCAGCTTTGGATGGAAACCTTCGGAATCGTTGGCTTAACGTAATTTTTGATGATGCAATTGAATACGATATACTCTAACCACTTGCATGGATACTTCGCATTCCCCGTTTGATGATATAAGCTGTTGCCTGCGAAGAGCTTTTAGCTTTCCATTGTTCGCAAAACTCAATGACCCATTGAGGGTTTGATTTGGCTGCATCGTTTAGCCAATTTCCGCAAGAGTCTTGCACATATTTTGATGAATCACACATGACATTCTCTAATAGGCATTGAGCCATACTCGGAGACCCTTTGAGTTCGCCAATGTGCTTTGACCAAACCCCTCTTGGCCTTGTAATTTCGATGGCGAAGCGGCGAATGTTTTCAAATTCTGAATGAGTCCATGGCTCTAACTCTGCAACACTTTGGTGAATATTTTCAGCTATCGTTGGTCGCAGTGCAAGCCAAGCCCATTCTCTAACCCCAAAATGTGAATCGTTAGCCAGAGGGTAAATTGCAGATAATTTTTGCAACAAAGTGGATTCGTTGTCTGTAGCGACAATGAAAGCGACCCATCCTCTCACCGTATCTGATGAATGAGATTTTAAATTTTCAATCGCATTTTTATCGAGGTGTTGACGCAATATTTTTGCGGCTAAATCCATTCGTTTGGTTACGCCTAATTCTTTAGCCTCTGTCATCAGTTGCCGTTCTTTGGATGTAATACTTGGCATCGTATGGGTGAGAAGGGTTGCGAAGTCAATGGCGAGGGCTTCTGAAAGGGTTGCTGATTCTTCTATGCCGAGATTTAAACGTTTAAGTGTTGCAGGATCTATTGCGGCTCGGCTATTGGCACCTTTGCGAGTGTTGGGTTTTGACATGTTTATCTCTTTGTGTGTTAAATGCTCATCTTTTAGAGGTGTCTTTTATTTAGAATTTTTCCCAACTCTCGATGTCGCCCTTGGTCGTTTTAAATAAAGGATGTGTTTTAATTTTACTAACGGCTTCTAAAGCTCTTAGCTTTTCAAGATCTCTTATTTCAAGCTTTTTCTTTAAGTGAGAGAATTCAAATTCTAATTGGCCCGAAGTAACAGGCAGCAAATGGAGAGTTCTCTGACGGTTGATTTTTGTTTTATCGAAGTTGTAATTTCGAGATCGCGCTTCTTCTTCAATGGCTCTTAAGTAAGTGGCAATTCCCCCCAAGGGGTTTAGACTTTCTTTAAAACGATTTAATTGGGGGTGATTTTTATA
>JBNKYI010000381.1:0-2896 GCA_050300815.1 Fibrobacterales bacterium | reverse complement strand
AAGGAAGCAGCAAGGTACTCATCCTTCGTTCCAAATCAACTATACGATCATTTAAAACTGTCTGCGTTTGTCATTCATACACAGGCGATCTACGTTACACAAAACGGAGAGGCTAAGGCGGTTATGGTTGATCCGCATACATTCCAAAATATGCAAGACACCATCAAACTCCTAAAGATCATCACTCATTCAGAACAAGAAATTAGAGACGGTAAAGTCAAAAAGCAGGCTGACGTATTCAAAGAATTCGACAAAAGATATAAGGACCTATGAGTTTTTCGGTTAAATGGACTGAGTCGGCTGTTTCTGATTTAAAAGGCATTGTTGAATACATAGAATTGGACAGCCTCACAGCTGCAGCAAAAGTCTATCGACAAATCAGAACTGCTTGCGAAAAACTCTCGAGATTACCAAAGACAGGTCGAATAGTTCCTGAGCTAAAAAACGAAAACATTGAATTGTACCGTGAATTAATTTCAGGACATTGGCGAATTATTTACAGTATTGAGTCTAAGAATGTTTACGTTCTAACAGTTCTAGATTCACGACGTGATTTAGATTTCGTGTTGATTTCAAGGGCGCTCGGAATTGTTAAATAAAGTTTAAGCACCCAAATTTCATTCACACAAAGTCTCCAAACTGGCCTAATTGATTGGTGCTGATTTTCTTTAACGCACAGATTTTAATTAGCTCTTTTGAATAAAAGGAAGTGTTGCACTTCGTTTATTTATTTTAAAGCACTGAAATTGCTGGCCTTCTGAAGTTTTTAGCACCAATCAATTAGGCCAGTTTGCATTCTTTCTGCCAATACTGCTGAACTTCACGGAGCTTAGAAAACTGGAGAAGAGTGGACCTCTATATTGACCCTGCAAATCTAGCCGCATGGTCGCAGATTTTCAGCACCCAGCCATTAGCAGCGCTTGAGCTGAATCGCTTTTATCCCTTTTTGTCGATTTACGAAAGTTTCTAAACTAAATAGGGGGGCCAAATAGAGCATCAATCGAATATTTAAAGCATTCTTTAAGGGGCTTATTAAATTCTTGAGCCTCAGTTTCACAATCGAGATACAGCAATTTAGCATTCTCGCACTTATCCAAAACGAGAGCATCAGAGTGCCCTCGGTGCAAGGCCTCCCCTATACATCGATCAGTGTATTCTGCGGGGCTTAGGAAAAACCAAAAAGAAAACGTTCCCTTTCCGTTTTCTAGAATTAACTCCATACGATGTTCGATTTGCCCTTCATCAACAAAAAGTCTGACGGTGTGGGTTTTACCACTGAGTCCTTCGAGCATCTTATCTTGACCAAACTCTAAATGATACAGTTCATTTACTCCTGATATACTCCATTTTTCTACGCTTGAGTCAAAAACTGGACGCCTCCAGACCACAAGCAAGTTCTGAGTTGAATCAAGCGAAAGATTCCCTAGATCAAGTCCTTCATTGAGCTCGGCACCCGTAATCGAGTCTTTCTGAAAGGCAAGTGATTCTTTTTTGATTTTTAGAAGATAAAGACGGCTTGGGTCTACTGTTTCTTTGAGAATTGAGAAATAACCCTCTTCATTCGACTCCGCCTTAGCCACTTCAACTGACAAATCCTGTAACTCATTAAAATCCGGAAGTTCTTCGGTCAGCGTGATTTCTGCTCCAACCACAGGTTCGTTATTCACGCCAACAATTCGTGCTCTCACCACATTTTCTGTCTCGACATTTCCTCCCGCTTGCTTCTCACTACAGCCCATCAATCCCCAAATAAGAAGCGCTGAGGATAGACCAAAGCGAAATATCATACATCCTTTTACATAGCGAATCATCGCGACTTTCCTGAGTTTCTAGTGAAGGGAAAAAACTGAATGTTTAATTGATAAACCTCGTCTGCTTTTCCTTCACTCTGAACAACTTCTTGTATTTCTTTCTGCAATTTATGAATTTTTTCTTTGATTTTGTGAATTGATGTCGAAGTTGCACTTAATGTATTACTGACAATGTGACGTTCATCAGGCTCAACGTGATCAAGAGCCCATTCGCCCTGTCTCATCATCACTTTTTGAAAGTTGCGAATAACGTCTATCCCCACTTCTTTTCCCCCAATACCCGTGGGATGCGTTGGCCGCCAAAATCCTTCAGCATCAATAGCAATCATATCTAATTCACTCAAAAGTTCGATCGCTTCTTTCATTTCATCTTCACTTAAAGGCAGGCGCAACAAATCGACAAGTGAGCGGTAGTTCGCCTTGACATTCAAAACATGCAATAGCTGCAAAATGACGGAATAGTACCACTTTGAAAAAAACTTTTTCTGCATCTGGTGATAACGCCGAGAAGCCCTAGGCCAATAAATAGACATCTCTGATTCAATCTGAGTTCGATGGGCATCCGATTGAGAATGAGTCCATATTCGCATCAAATCAAAATATTTTTTTTCTCGCTCATTGAGTTCGAGGGCATCCGCAAATTTTAATGCGGAATTTTCTGTGAGATTTTTCAACCCAGATACTAAGTTTGAGTAAAGACCACTCGAATTAATCCCCGCTTTTTGGGCAAAGAAACGGTAAGAGAATTTAGGATCTTCTGCTTTTCTCTTATCGTAGTAATCCCGTAAAAATTCTCGGTAATTCTTGTAGTCTGTAATCTTAATAAACCGCATATTACAATTATAGAATCCCCAGCCGCTCCTAGGGGGAAACATTTAGGAAACGAGCCCCTCTGCATTATGAAATCTCCGCTGTATTACGCCGTTGGCAACAAAAATGAACTTTTAGAATTCCTTGGCAAAAAAATTGCAGAACTCCCCGAATTTGATCACCAAAGGGCTCATTTTCTGTCAAATACAGCGAGAAAAGAGTCTTTTTATCTGGGTCGTGTGCTCCTTTTTTGTCTTTCTCAAAAACATTCTATT
>JBNKYI010000380.1:0-2898 GCA_050300815.1 Fibrobacterales bacterium | reverse complement strand
GTGGCATATATTTGAATATTCGAAATGGATTGTTTTGCTTCAATTCTAATCTTGTCGAAAGCAGGATTAGGGTATATATTTATTTCACCTACAAATTCTTCATTTTTTTCTTCAATATCTGAGATGTACTTCTCTATTTGATAATACGTTTCATCCGCGCGATTTAGGCGAAAAACATCGAGGGCCCGATGGTGATGAGATTCTGCGAGTACAAATTGAAAACCCATTAAAAAAGACCAATTTTTTCGAAATGACAACAAAAAACTCAACTCATTGGAGTCATTCAAATTCATATTTAAGTCAATTAAAGGTTGAGATCCTTTGGAATTTGCATGCTCACTTCTCACTTTTTTAAAATCTGATTCCACAATTGAGGTCTCTTCATTTTTCACTTCTACGTATTTCAATTCTTTATTGCCTTCAAAATCATACCTGCTCAATTGATATTTCCCTGGAGCCATTGCCAACGTATACCTCGTTTGCTCTGCCAAACGAATTTCACCTAAAGGAACGTTGCGATTTTGATCTGTAATTGAATAAATTCCCGGTTTTAAATTTTCAAGAACCAAAGAGGAACGGGTTTGAATCGGGCGACTCAAAATTAAATCTTTGCCACTTTTTAGATCCATACTATAAGACGGATGCTGAGGGCTTTGCAAAGCTTGTGTGCTATAGCGAACCGTTTGGTCATAAGTATAATTGTAAGCTTCAAACAATGAGACTTGACCATCATCATTCTGATCGGCAGCACCTCTCAAAGCCATCAACCAATGACTTGTAAATATAGATCCCTCTAATTTTTTAGCCTCAAAGGATTGTTCATCAAATGCAGATGAACTAATCATGACCTCTCCGTTGGTCCACTCGCCCAAATCAAATCCCAATTCAAGGGGTTCAATTTTTTTAAAACCTTTTGCATTGAAGAATGATGCGCCAAAACAAACATCTAGCACATACATTCTCGCCTCGGCAAGATCTTTACCCAATTCATTTTTCACAAATTCGAAGGGTATTTTAGAATTGCCCACATGCAATTGATGGGCACTGCCATGGCCCGAGTAATAAACCTGCAAAAAAACGCGTTCTCCCTTTTTGGCTTTTAAAATTTCATTCTTCACTTGAATAATTCTAGACTTAAAAACCTCTGCATTATTTTCATGAATCCGATAAACATCTTTGGTCTTCATTTGCCCGACAGATTTTAATACATCGGCAATTTCCCGACCGTCTTTTTCGGCAAAATGAAGCGGTTTATCTTGGTCTTTAATTCCTTCATCTGCCGTTAAGATGACGGCCACCCTCTTCCAGTTTTCCGCACTTTCTGAAAAATTGATCTGTGATTCAGCCTTTGCAAGGCCCATTGAAAAACAAAGAACTGCCGCAGCTTTCCCAATGAATCGCCTCATCATTTAACCCCCACATCAAAAATCTGCACATAAACCGTTGCATCGCTGTTCTTTGGCTTTTTCATTTTTTTGTCCAACGAAGAAGAGGTGATCTCTGCAAGCTCACTGCCACTCAACAACTCTTTGCTAGAAATCACTAAAAGTCGATTTGTCGATTCATCCTCTGGAATCAGGGCCGGAGGCAGCGCATTGGGTGAAACAAGCGACATCTCAATTCCATGATCAGGGTATATCGCATAGATTCCATCCTTTGCAGAATAACCAAAAATGGCCACATAGATTTTCTCTTTTGCAAAGGGATAAAACTGTAAGGTGTCTCCTTTTGATATGGTCGAAGGGCCTTCAGTGAGCTGAGTGACTTGACTTCCCTTCGAAAACAAATGAACTCCTAATTCACTCCCCTTTGCTACATATTCCGCATTTTGCAAAAGGAGCATTTGAACACTGACTAAAGAAACCAACGCGATAAGAGCAAATGACCCCGCCCATTTCAAATACATTCCCGATCTCATTGATGTTTCAACTTCGCTAATCCCCAAACGGGCCCCTAAACGCTCTTTCTGTTGAGTGTTGAATATCTGTTCTGCTTCTTTCAGTTCTCTCAACGCCTTGCGCGTTTTCGCCGAAAAAAGACAATAAATTTTCAATAAGAAATCTTCGTATTTCGACAACGACCTTGACCTTGCCAGCAAAAGATACTCTTCTGAAATTTTCCTCATTTTACCCTCGATTCTTTCGGTTCCATTTCTCATTCAATTTTGCCATGGTTCGGCTTTCTTTTTTGCGAACACCAATTTCACTCAACCCCATTCGTTGCGAAATATCAGACCATGTCCATCCCAACAAATGCCGCAAAGTCAACACTTCTCTCTCCTGCTTTTTAAGTTCTTTCAATAGCCCTTCAAGTTCCATATTCACCTCTGTAAGACTTTCGCAACTCTGAGTTTCTTTCCATTCTTCTAAAGAAACTTCTGCTCTTCGAGATTTCTTACGCACCCAGTCAATGGCCCGATTTGTTGCAGATCGAACGAGAATCTTTCCCATTTCTTCGCGGCTTAATCCCCGATACTTCTCAATGAGAAGAGGAACTACATCTCCAAAAATTTCTTGCGTGAGGTCTTCTGCATCTTCTTTCACTCCAACCACCTTAAAACACTGATGGTAGACTAAAAAGGCAAACTGATCGTATAGGCTTTTAAAATTCAATGGATTTATCATCATTTCTTATTGTTCTGCTCTAATAACGAAATTTAAGATTCAAAGCGATACATTTTTTTCAAACTTTTCATTTTTTCTAGATTTGATTCCAATTAAACGAACTTGAAACAAGGAGCCCCTCGTGCCCGATTATCGTTCAAAGACTTCCACTTTTGGCCGCAACATGGCAGGCGCCCGCGCGCTCTGGCGGGCCACGGGAATGGGCGAAGACGATTGGGGCAAGCCGATTATCGCGGTGGTCAATTCCTTCACCCAATTTGTCCCAGGCCATGTG
>JBNKYI010000379.1:0-2899 GCA_050300815.1 Fibrobacterales bacterium | reverse complement strand
CTGAGGTGTACAATTCTTGAATTTTACGGCTTAATCCAGATGTTTCTGTGTCGGCGCCGGCCGCTGAAAATCCGGCTCTTCCTCATTTAAGGTTTAGTCTTCGCCAATTTTGCGAGCAAAATGAGGGGCTCAGTTGACGCCCTGCTCATTGGCGTTCAGCGTCGAAGAAAAGAGTGAATTTTCATTTACGGTGTTTGTGAAAGTTGCAAACTGGCTTAATTGATTGGAGCTAAAAGTGACCGCAACCCAGAGCATGATTATAAACTGGCTTGAAAGCGAAGTGTGAGACTTCCTTCTTGTTCAAATAGACCTGTATTTATCGACTGAATTTAGAAGATCAGCACCAATTAATTAGGCCAGTTTATGAAAATTGAGAACAGCCCCCGTTAATCGGGTAGAGCCGTAGAGCCGCCGATACAAATAAAAAAGAGAATCACACTGTGATTCTCTTTGAGTAGCGGGAACAGGATTTGAACCTGTGACCTTTGGGTTATGAGCCCAACGAGCTACCGGACTGCTCCATCCCGCGTCGGTGAATGCAAGTATAGAAAAGAATGTCATTTGGTCAAGTGTTTCTGGTCGATTGCCAGTCTATTTTTAAATTTTAATGAAAACAGATGGAGAAAAGTTTATGACTGCAATGGCTGAGCCCGTAATTTCTTGGGCTTTAGATAAAGAAGATGAATCTTCATTGTGGATTTTCACATTGAGTGGTTGCTTGACAAATGAACAGGCCAAAGAATTTAAATCGAAGGTCGCTCAGTTTTTGTCGGGATGGAAAAGTCACGGCGAAAATCCTCAAGGTGATTTTTTCCTTTGGAAGAATCAAGTTCTTTTTTTGTCGGCATTGCACGAACCTTCAGGGTGTGGGCAGGATGAACTGCATCGACAAGTCAAGTCTATTGCGTTAGAGTGGGGAATGACGGCTTATCGCGGAGAGAAACTGATTTTTTTAGGCGAGAACGACGTGTTGATTAAAGATCGCTCGGAGTTTCAACTCAACCAATTAGAAGGCAACGAGTTATGGTTGAATACGGGATTATTTAGGATGAAATCTTTGAAAAATTCTGGATTTCTCATCAGACCCGAACAAGTATTTTGATTTTTTTTAAACAAGACCTTGGCAAAACGCTCCAACTTGATGTAAAATAAAGAATATAGAGATATTATTTGTTCAATTTAGGAGAGCTGGGCATGGCCAACGTGACTAAAAAAGACTTGGTAGATCAAATTGCGATGAGAACGGGGATGACCCAAGTTGATACCAAAATGGTGGTCGAGTGTTTTCTCGATGAAATTGCCCGCTCGTTGTTATCTGGTAAAAATATTGAGATTCGCGGTTTCGGTCGATTCAAAATGCGCAAGATTAATCCTCGAATGGCAAGAAACCCCAAAACGGGTGAACCTGTCATGGTAAAAGAAGGATTAAAACCTATATTTGAGGTCAGTCGAGAACTCAAAAAATTTATCAACGATCAAACCCCTCCAGAAGCTTAGTGGATTTTGGGGGATTTGATGAGTCCCCATGAAAAAATCGGATAAAACAAAAGCTCCAGAAGTTGAAAATCGCAAAGCCCGCCACCTGTATCAGGTTTTAGAAACCCTTGAAGTGGGGGTCGTCCTCGTCGGGACAGAAGTGAAATCTATTCGCGAAGGCAAAATTCAGTTAGGCGAAGCTTGGATTGACGTCACAAACGATCAAGAACTCTTCTTGGTCAATTCTTATATCGAAGAATATTCTTTAGGCAATCAGTTTAATCACAAGAGTGATCGAAAACGCAAGTTGCTGGCTCATCGTCACGAAATTTTAAAGTTTCATAAGGCAAAAGAATTAAAAGGCTTAACAATTGTTCCTCTCAAGCTTTATTTTAAGGCGGGAAAGGTTAAATTGTTGATTGGCCTTTGCCGAGGCAAAGACCATTCAGACAAGCGGCAAGATTTGATGCGCCGTCAGCAAAAAATTGAAGTAGATCGCGCCCTTAAAAATGTAAAGAGATAAATGATTAAGCTATTCTTGACTCTAATTTGTTTTTTGATTTCTATTTCGTCGGCTAATTCTTTATTGAAGATCCAAGTGGATGAAGTTGAATACTATTCTCTTCATCAGCTAGACAGTGCCTTGAGCTTGAATGGCAAGTGGGATCCATTGCGAGGAGTATACCGCTTTGAGTATCCCCAAGGAACAGCGTTGGCCATCGCTAGAGAGCACAACGAGCTTTTTGCCGGAGGGATTTTTCTGAATTTTGAAAAACCAGTGGTGCAAAAAGATCATCAATGGTGGATTCCTCGTCAGTTTATTTCTTTACTTGATTCTTTGGGGGATAAAAGAATTTTAGTCAAAGATTCTCAGTTGGTGATTTCGACAAAATCAGATTTGAGAGAGATTAAATGGGATCCTCGCTCTAATGGAACATTGGTCACGTTAGAGGTAAAACCAGGTACGCATTTTGAGCATTGGTTTCACCGTCCTTATTTTATTCTTCGCTTCAATAAATTTGAACCCGGTGAAAAGTCTCCTGATACGGTGTTTACCCGTGGGCAAATCAGAAATTTGAAGACGATTCAAGAATCGAACAGCTATCAGATGACCTTTGAAGTGAATCATTTGGTAGGAGATGTTGAGGTGATTGATAAATCTTCTGAGGGCCAAATTTCACTGCTGTTTAGAAAACCAGAAAAAAAGGTAGAAGCGCCCAAAGTGGTGAAAGATGACGCACCAAGAGGGATCAAACGAATTGTAATTGATCCAGGGCATGGGGGTAAAGATGTCGGTGCAATTGGTGTGAAGACAAACGAAAAAACCATTGTGTTAAATGTGGGAAAAGAATTGCGAGACGAACTTCAAAAAAGAAATTATGAAGTGGTGATGACTCGCGATAATGATGTTTTTAAAACACTT
>JBNKYI010000378.1:0-2909 GCA_050300815.1 Fibrobacterales bacterium | reverse complement strand
TCAAAGTCTTTGGCAAGAATTTCGTTACAGATGAGCTTGGCCCAGCCGATACGTTTTTCCAGCAGTTGTTGCCCTTTTGCCGGCAGGTCGAGACGTCCTTTTCTCACGGCATCATCAATAAGCGTTTCATAGGTCGAGAGAGATTCGACAAAGCGACGCTGCCCTTCGGCAAACAAGGTGTGAAAAGCCAATGAAGACTTGCCCGCTCCCGAAACCCCTGCCACTCCGATCAATTGATTTGAAGGCAAGGTCAAATCAAAATTTTTCAAATTGTGCTTTTTTGCCCCCTTGATCACAATCTGACGCTCTGACGCGGGCTTGCTTTTACTTTTTGCAGCGGATTTTTGCGTCAACTTAGATGCACTCGATTTCATCTTTGTGGGAGTCTGATTAAGTACAGGACTCAGGTATTTTCCCGTCAAGCTTTTCTTTAATTTAGCGATGTCTTCGGGAGTGCCCGCTCCCACGAGCTCTCCCCCGGCTATCCCCGCTTCGGGACCCAAATCAATCACCCAATCTGAGACTTTGATCACATCGAGGTTGTGCTCTACCACAATCAGCGTGTGCCCTTTATCTACTAACTCTTGCATGCACTGAATTAAAACCGCGATATCGGCAAAATGCAGACCCGTGGTAGGTTCATCAAGTAAATAAAGAGTTGATCCTTTGGCGGGCTTGCGCAGCTCTGAGGCGATTTTCATGCGCTGTGCTTCTCCGCCACTCAATGTGCTTGAGGGTTGACCTAACTTAAGGTAACCCAAACCGATGCGTTCGAGAATTTGCAATCCATTTTTAATCTTGGCGTAGGCACTAAAAAATTCAAGCGCCTCGCTAATGGTCATGTTTAACACGTCATTGATGGTGCGACCCTTATAATGAATATCGAGAGTCGCCGGATTAAATCGCTTGCCATTGCAGGTATCGCACACCACTTGCACATTGGCCAATAGCTGCATTTCAACTTCTTTATAGCCCGCTCCTTTGCAATCTTCACAACGCCCGCCTTTGACGTTGAAACTAAAGCGACTTTTGGTATAACCCCGCACTTTTGATTCGTTTAAGCCCGCAAACAAATTGCGGATTTCATCAAAAACTTTGGTGTAGGTCACAGGGTTTGAACGAGGAGTGCGACCGATAGGACTCTGATCGATATCGATGACCTTTTCAAAGTGTTCTAGCCCTCTAATCTCTTTGTGGGCCCCAGGCGGTTCTTCTGCTCGATGAAATTTCTGGGCTAAAGCCTTAAATAAAATATCGTAGATCAAGGTGCTTTTGCCAGAACCACTAACCCCTGTTACGACATTAAAAACCCCTACGGGAAAAGACACATCAATACTTTTTAAGTTATTCTCTGAGGCTCCAACCACTTGCAATTCTTTTTCACCGACAAGACGCCGTTTGGGAATTTCGATTTTTAACTTGCCCGACAGGTATTTTCCCGTCAAGCTATTCGCGGTTTTCATCAGCTTTTCGATGGGGCCCTGCGCCAAGAGTTCGCCGCCCTTGATTCCCGCACCGGGGCCGATGTCGATGATGGTATCTGCCAAACGCATCGTATCTTCGTCGTGCTCAACGACAACGACTGTATTTCCCTGATCTCTCAAGCGACTGAGAATTTCTAACAGCTTGTCGTTATCGCGAGGGTGCAAACCAATTGAAGGTTCGTCGAGCACATAAGTCACTCCCTGCAAATCCGACCCCACCTGCGAAGCCAATCGAATCCTCTGAGATTCTCCCCCCGACAAAGTCGCGGCACTGCGGTCTAAGCTGAGATAACCCAATCCCACATCCCTCAAATAACCCAAGCGACTTTTAATCTCTTTGAAGAGCTCGCCCCCTATGTGTTTTTGGCGGTCACTCGCTGGATATTTAGCAAAAATCTCGACCAGCTCACCTACCGTTTGCAAGCTGAGATCGTGAATGTTTTTTTGGTCAAAACGAACGGCTAAGGCAAAAGCGTTTAGGCGAGCGCCATGACAAGATGGGCAAACCCTGATATTCATGTATTTGTGCATGATGCTCGGGTTATAGCGGTCCCACAAGCGTTGTAGCACTTCCATAAAACCCCGCATGCGACGGGTCTCTGTCACCCGTTTACCGCGGCCCGACCAACGTTTGCGCAAAGTGAATTTGATCTCACCTATCGAACCCTTCATCAAGATCTCGCGATGCTCCATCGAAAGATCCCGCCAAGGTTTCTTAAGATCAATACCATACTCTTTGGCCAAGATTTTTAATTCTTGCATTCCGTATTCGGTAAAGATGATATAGCCCTCTGCGGTCATAGGGCCTATGCATTTTTCTTCAACACTCAAAGCGGGATCAACGATCACTTTATCGATGTCTAAGCGATGCTCTAGACCCATGCCTTTGCAGGTTCCGCACTGACCGTTCTTATCGTTAAAACTAAAAAGCCGAGGTTCGAGTTCGGGAATAGAGCCGTGCCCGTTGGGGCAACTCAATTGCGTTCCCCGGGTGAAATACTCGTCACCTGCGATAAAGGCCACCGTCTTATCACTCAGATTTAGCGCCGCCTCAATCGCCTCTTGCAAGCGCGCTCCCGAATTTTTGTCTATTTTCAACCGATCAATGACGAGTTCAATCGTGTGTTTCTCATAACGGGCCAAAGTGATTTTATCTTCTAGACTGCGAATTTCGCCATCAATGCGGGCGCGCACAAAGCCCATCTTTAAAAAATTCTCAAGATCTTTGCGATACTCCCCCTTGCGATCGCGAACCACTGGGGCTAAAACAATCAACTTTTGCCCCTGATAAGATTCTATAAGGTGCTCAGCCATTTGCGAAGGCGTCTGCGACTGAATCAAAGCATCGCACTCTGGGCATCTCGCCTCTCCTAATCGCGCATAAAGTAAGCGCAGATGATCGAGAATCTCTGTAACCGTCCCCAC
>JBNKYI010000377.1:0-2928 GCA_050300815.1 Fibrobacterales bacterium | reverse complement strand
CGCGACGAATTGACCGTGCTTTGCGACAGTGCTGACTTCGATCGAGCAACTGGCCTTTTCGAGTTGCGCGGCAATCCCGTCGCCTATGTCAAAGGCTATAAGATTTCAGGCCGGTTTATGGGGGGTAAACTAGAAAACCAACAGCTCGCCTACCTAAAAGTTTACCAAGACGCCAAAGCCGAAAAAGATTCTCTCGCCCCTAGTGACTCTAATGAAACACACCAGACCGAAATTTTTGGCGACACTCTACTGGCTTTTTTTGGCGAGGGTCAGATCCAAAGACTTGAATCCCGCTCAAACAGTAATAGTAATTTTTGGGAAAGAGACAAACCTCAATACGTCAACAAAGGTTCAAGCAGCGATATCATCCTCTACTTCAAAGAGGGAAACCCCACTCAAGCCGTTTTGTTTGGCAAAGCCCGAACCTACTACCACCTCTTTGATAAAAAAGATCTCGCGGGCGTTAATGAAGCCGCCGGAGACAGCATAAAAATCGACTTTGGCACCGAAAACTTGCAAAAAATTCGCATATTTGGAAATCGGGCTTCCGGGGTGTTTTCCGGCGAAAAATCAACCCCAAAAGAGAATAAGCTATGAGAACCATCTGGTCAGACTCCCTCGTTAAAGAATACAACGGCCGACGTGTTGTCAACGGCATTTCTGTGCGCCTAAATCAAGGTGAAATTGTTGGCTTACTGGGCCCCAATGGGGCAGGCAAAACCACGACATTCTACATGATCGTCGGCATGGTGCGTCCCGATGGGGGGCAAGTTTTTATCGGTGACACCGAGTTGACTCGTTATCCCATGTACAAAAGGGCACGACAGGGCATCGGTTATTTACCCCAAGAGTCTTCTATTTTCAGAAAACTCACTGTCGAACAAAATATTCTGGCCATTCTCGAAACTCGAGATATGAATGCCACTCAGCGCAAAGAGCGGCTCGAATTTTTACTTGAAGACTTTAAAATCACTCACATTCGCAAAAGTTTAGCCATTTCTCTGTCTGGCGGCGAGCGACGGCGGCTCGAAATTGCACGAGCCTTGGCCAGTGAACCTGATTTTTTGCTGCTTGACGAGCCTTTTGCCGGCATTGATCCCATCGCCGTCGAAGACATTCAAAGCATTGTTGCAAAGCTCAAAAACGATGGCATGGGGATATTAATCACTGATCATAACGTCAGAGAAACCCTCGCCATCACCGATCGTGCCTATATTGTATTTCAAGGTAGAATTCTGGTTGAAGGAGCAGCTGAGGATTTGGCTAACGACGAAGAGGCCAAAAGGATTTACTTAGGTGAATCCTTTAAATTAAAGTAGGTTGAAAATGGATTTAGGACTGCAGTTAAATACCGGACTCCGGTTAGAGCAAAAGCTCTCGCCTCAGATGATTCAATCTCTAAAGTTGCTTCAAGTCACCGCCCTTGATCTTGAAGTTATGATCAAGCAAGAACTTGAGATCAATCCCCTTCTCGAAATTGAAGAAGAAATCGATTTGCAAGCACCTGCAAGCAATGAAGATAACGACAAAGAAAGCAAAGAAGAAAGAGAAGATTCTCTTGAGGAATTGAGTTCAGTCAACGAAAAAGAAGACGTTGATTGGGAAGAAGTCTATTCTGAAGGCTTTGACTTGGGCTACAAAACATATGGTGAATACGACGATAGTTCTGAAGAACAACTCGAACGCTCTCCCACTTATCAAAGTCAACTTCAAGACCAACTCATAGAGCAGCTACACGATCGTTTTTTGAGTAAAGACGTAACCGCTGTTTGCGAGTATCTCATTTATTCTCTCGACGAAGATGGCTTTTTAAGAGCCCTCATCGAAGAAGCCCCATCTGCGGATGAGGCCGCCGATGAAATTATCACTCCAGATATTATTGGAGAAATTGACGAGATCATTCGTTTCGAAAAAGATTACCTCAACGCAAACCCTCTTGTGCGCGATGCCTTTCACGTTCTTTGGACTATGGATCCTTTAGGTATTGGAGCTCGAAATTTACAAGAATGCCTTTTGCTGCAAGCTAGGGCAGAAACGCAAAGCAATCCTCTTGTTATTCCCATTTTAGAAGAGGGTTTTGAGCTACTCACTAAGATGCAAATCTCTAATCTCGCTAAGAAATTTGAAGTTTCTTCTAGCGAAATTCAAAATGCGTTGGGAGAAATTGGAAAACTCGACCCTAAACCCGGACGCGGCAAATTTGGCGGTGCCGCTCCTTCAGTAACTCCAGATGTCTTTGTCGAAAAGATCAATGGCGAATTTGTCGTTTTGTTGAACGATCGCAATGTGCCAACACTCAGAGTTTCACAGTCTTATGCTAACATCCTCGAAAAGGGAAGCAATGCGAGCAAGAGCGAAAAAAAATTTGTTAAAGACAAACTCTCAGCCGCCAACTGGTGGGTAAAAAGTATTGAGCAACGCAAATCTACGATTCGCAAGGTCATGAGTGCCATATTAGAGCTGCAGAAAGACTTCTTCGAAGAGGGTGCCGAATATTTGCGTCCTCTCGTATTGCAAGATGTCGCCGACCGCATTGGCATGCACGTTTCTACTGTAAATCGCGTAACCAATGGCAAGTATGTGCAAACGCCCAATGGAATTTTTGAACTGAAATATTTTTTTAGTTCTTCTGTTGAACAGGCCGACGGTTCTGAAATTTCAGCAACCCAAACGAAAGAAGCGATCAAACGCCTCATTGAGAATGAAAATTCTCAGAAGCCATTGAGTGATCAAGCCTTAACCGATGCCCTTTCTAAAGAAGGTTTGGATGTTGCGCGTCGCACGGTCGCTAAATATCGAGAGCAAATGCAAATATTACCCGCTCGATTAAGAAAGAAATTTTAATCTCTTTTTAGGTTACTTATTCTGCTTTTAAGCCGTCTAAAGGGCGGGAACCCTCCACCCCACGTTAAATGGTGGGGGTTTGCC
>JBNKYI010000376.1:0-2936 GCA_050300815.1 Fibrobacterales bacterium | reverse complement strand
TCTTCGGTGGCCAGAGGGATGTTGAGAACCACGTCAGAATAAGACCCCGAACCGTAAATCCGAGTCACATTGTCTTCGGTGAAATTTGGCGTGACTTCGGCAATAAGACTTTGCACAGTTTCTCCTGCGCCATTTACCGACTCGGCGATAAAGCGGAACACGGTGCCGTTGTCAAGACTGACCCCCGAAAGCATCGTCATCTCAGAAATCAAGTTGTAGTTGCCATCAACCTGCGAGACTCTGTGCTTAAAGATTCTCAATTTTTTAGGAACTGAAGAGCGGAACCTGTGATCGATCAAATTGTTATCTGCTCTAAACTCATAGAGCTCAGTGACCGGATCGACCTCAAAGCGAACACGCGTTTTAACAAATTGGTCTTTGGCAAAAGTGAATTCGAAGTCTTCGAATTTACCGGGCAGAATCTCGGTGTTTAGCGTCAATTGACCCACCTCAAGAGCTTGCCCTTGCAAGTCGATGCCGTCAATTTTAAGCACGGTACCATTCGGTATGGCCATGGTGCCGGGGTTTGCCACCCGCACCTGATAAACCATGTCGTTTTCATCGACACGAGAAACTTGCACCGGTCTGAGATAGCTCAGCGAAAGCTCAAAGCAATCTAAAGGTTGAGCTTGCACAAGTTGATAGAGCCAACTTGTATTCATCGCTTGAGCGCAGTCTCCGTTGGCCAAGAGAGTGGTTGCCCCTTCGCGAACTTCGATGCACGTCTCTGTAGCGACGACGGTTTCGACCAAGCCATCGCCGTTGAGATCGTTGAGTAGCGCTCCGTTTTGAGCCAAGTTATTTAGCTCGATAAAAGGCACCGTCTCACCGGCCAGCAAACGAGAAACCTCATAGGCCGTAAATCCTAAATAAATCTCGGCTTGGCCATCGTTATTGGCATCTTTAATCGCAAATTCTCCGTTTAACTCTATCGGCACTCTAAATTCGAGTGCAGGGTCGTCAACAGAGGCAAAGACTAACTCGGTGCCCTCGATATAACTGCGGTAAACCTCGTCTTCGGCGCTCAACACACCGTCTTGATCGGTGTCGTTAAAGGCCCAGAAGCGCGAGCCCGCCACAGGGTCGAGCTCAGAGGTCACTTCAAATTGGGTCGCCTGATAATCGCTGCACTGGCTCGCCGTCGAAACCCCATTGTTATTCTTATCGGTCTCATCGATATAATCGTCGGGATCGATAAAGGCAAAGAGGGTATTTTCAGGAAAGCTCATTTTGCCGCTAACATCTATTTCGATCAACAGGTCTGACCTTCCGGCAATGTAGTTAACAAGTTGTTGACCCATATAAGCATCAACCCCATCGGTATAAGCAAAGTCGCCGTCGAGATCTTCGTAGAGAATCACATAAAACGACTGATCGACCGCCAGATCGCTCTCGTTGCGCAGAGAGAGCTCAACCGAACCGCTGGTTTCTAAGGTGCGCGCATTGACGACCACCTTCTGATCACTCATATAATTTGCCAACAAATCTTTGAGTTCAAATTCGTTGGTCACCAAGGTGTAGTTGCCCGCATCATCTTTGACAATCAAAGGAGCATCTACCTTTTGAGCCGTCAACACCCGCTTAAAGGCAAGGTCTTTGACCTGGGTGGCCGATTCGAGGCTCAACTCATAGTTAAAGCTCGAAGCCTGACCCGAAGCAAAGGTCACCGCAAATTGGTTCAGTTCATAATTAGCCGATTCGCTAAAGCGATCTGCAACCAAACTCACTCTTTGAGAGACCGAGTTAAAGCCGACGGCATCGGGTTCGAGCACCTCGACCGCAAAATACCAAGCCTCAATATCCACCAGTTTTTTCTCTAGCGAAGGCGTGGGAATCAAGACCTCATTGACCTCGTCCATATAAGATTTGCTCCAGACCTTAAGCGAAGAGTTTCTGCCAGGAATAAAGAACTCTTTATCGGTAAGCGACCACTCATTGTTTTTTAAGAATTGCGGAACCTCTTCATACTCTTTGCCGTGCATCAAATAGATGCGAACCGGAGTGTAATAAGTTCTGCGCAAATAGTCGCTGATTTCATCAATCGTGAGCAAGCCCTCAGAGATCGACCGAGTGTCGATTCCATAGATCGAGAGCTTGTCAAACTCGATGTTGTGATAACCAAACTCATAGGGGTTGTTCATGTCTGCTGAGCGCTCTTTGATTCCCTTCTCTTCGGTGATCTCGTCGCTGCGTCCCCCTTGGGTATTGGCAAAGACCAGATAAGGAACTTCGTTGTCTGCCGAAGCGTTATAACGAGGGCCCGCCAACTCAACCACCACGTGCCCGTAGCGGTCGGTTTGTTGAAAGTACTTTTTAAAGACGCGCAGGCCTTTGCTTTGAATCACCTGCGCTTGAGCGCTTAAGAGAGCCGAGGCATTGGCGTATTTCAGATCGATGTTTAGCCCTTCGGTGAGTTCTTCCCAGCTCCAATTGATAAAGCCAGGCAACTCGGTTTGCTGAGCGTCGACCGCCACATAAATATAGCCCGATTTACACAGACTCCAACGCAGGTATTGCTCTTGGGCGTTAGCGATATCGCTCGACGTTCCAAAGAGATACTCGACCCCATCGGCCAGCAACTCAGCGGGCATCGAATGAAAGTACCACTCGTTGTCTTTAAAGACCTTTGCCTCAAGAGAGACGCGGTTTTTGACAGTTATTTGATTGCTAAAGGCTTGCAATTCACCGTCGACTTCTCGATAAAGCTCGGGTTCGGCCCCACACAGAGGTTCTTCATCTTCGACAAAAATAAAGCTGTTGTTGCCCAAGTTGCCTGTCGCCGCCCCATAGCGAGGGCCTGGCAACATAAACTTGCCTCGACCGATTTTTTTGCGATACACACTCATTTGCACCACTTCGTCGATCGGGCGACGGTAATCGGCGGCGGGTTCGCTGCTCGATGACGCGAGATCAGATGAAGAGCTAAGATCAGCAGA
>JBNKYI010000375.1:0-2948 GCA_050300815.1 Fibrobacterales bacterium | reverse complement strand
GACACCGAGATTTTCATTATTGTGAATAACCTTTGCTCCCTCTACAGAATCAAAGTAAGTCTTTGTGCCATCTGTCGACCCATTATTCACCAAAATCAACTCTACATTTTGTCGACAATTAGCCCTAATAGACTCGATGCATTTTTGCGTGTATTCGACTTTGTTATAACCTAGAATAACAACTGAAACTTTAGCAGAGAGGTCTTCTTCTTCACTCAATGCCTCGATCTCCATTTCAATCTCTGACACCTGACTAAGAGCTCTCTCTAAATCTGATCTAAAAGAAGGATCAATGTAAATATGAGTCCATTGTTTTTTTTCTTCAATTAAACTTTGATCCCAATGCAACGAATGCACCCGAAATCCCCCTCGATGAACTTCTCGAAGTAGGTCGTAATAGTTGACGCCTTCAAAACCGTAAGGTTGACTGCCTCTAACAAACTGTTTTAGAGAGTTTGAAAATTTGAGTTGAAGACGTTCTATTCCTTTTGAACGCTGAGATTTGAGAAAACGATTAAAGAGATAAACATCGCTCGGCTTCAACGCGATCGAATCCACCTGAAGACACTGTTCTTCTGCTCGGGGATAAACGTTCAATGAAATGTTCGCTTTTGACATGGCCCAATCCTTAAATATTTTGTCGTCACTTCCCTTTGGTAAAAACCAACAGAGAGCTTCTCCTTTGAATGCCTCACGATGATCACTTTCGATGAGACCTCCCTCGGGGGTTCTTTTAAAACTCTTCGGATTTTTTAAGGACGAACTTTTGAAAAAACGCCAGTCTAAAGGAGAAAAATTCATTTTTTCATCAAAAATCAAAACCTGAGACTGCTGCAGACCCCATTTTAACCTTTGAAATCCCTCATTTCTGAGAAATTGTGTCTCTAATACTTCGACCTCTGCACGGGTATAATCTAAGGGATTTGCGTCTGTCGACAATGGGAGTTGCCCACTGCTTAGCACAAATATTTTCCAGGGAATCTCGAGATCTGAATCGGCTTCATCCGACGATTTTTCAGAAGATGACTCAACTTTTGTGGGTTTAAACCAATGAATTTGCCAAAGATCCCAACTCGAAGGGATTTTTTCATAGCTCCCATAATGTCGAATGAGTTTGTTAGAAAAAGAGATTTGACTTTGCGTCTCCATCGATTTTTTTTGCGCATTTTCTAAGGCGTTAAAACTCTCTTGACCTTTGTGATGGATGTAAGAGTCTAAGGCGATCAAAAGATGTTTGCCCTCTAGACCGATACGCCAAGATAGATCAAGATCATCTAGACCGAGAATCAAGTCGTTATCCATCGCACCGAGTTGAAAGAAATAAGAAGACCGCATCATTAATGCAAAGCCAATCACTAGAGGTACTTTTTTGATTTTTTTAGGATAGGTCAATTCAAGATATTGGCTCAACGCCTTTTCATCCAAGGTATTTGCAGAGGGATCATAAAACGAACTCCACTGTTTTTCATCGACGAAATACTTTACTTGATGCCAGCCTCCGGCTCCCCAGCTTAAAGGCCCTACCGCCCCAACATCAGAAGAAAGGGCAAATTTTGATCGTAGGTTAGAAAGGCTATTGGGAAAAATTACCGTATCGGGATTTAGAAAAAAAAGGAATTCTCCGTGAGATGCTTTGGCTCCCTGATTTGCCGCGGGTGCATACCCGATATTATCGGCATTCCAGAGAAACATGACCTCGGGGAATTCCCTCTCAAATTCATCATTTGAATACTCACTTTGGTTGTCGACAACGATAACTTCAAGGGATTCTCCTCGATGTTGTCTTAAAGAACGCAGACAGTTCTTTAAAGGCTCTTCACATCGATAACTGACAATGATCACCGAAATCAAAAGAGCCCGACCTTTCTAGTAATATGTCGCAAAAAAGCTATCTGACATTTCGTTTTCTAAAATATTCGAAATGCGACGCAAAACCTCAGAGCGCACCGCAAGTGGAGACTTTTGCAAATCCACTTTTTCTCCGCGCATCTCTTTTTGAAGTATCTTTTTGGCGCCGGCAATAGAATAACCCTCGTCTTTTAACATCACTTTAACGCGCTCTAATCGATGCAACGATTCATCATCATAACGACGTTGACGACCCTCTGTGCGCACGGGTTCGAGAAAAAAATCAAACTCCTTTTCCCAATATCTCAAGGTATGGGGGGCAACATCTAAAATCCGCGAGGCATCCCCAATTCCAATAAGTTCTTCTGTCGCTGTTGTCATTTGGTCCTCCAAAGTTATCGCGTGTACCCCAACACTTAAAGCAATTTGCGTTCCAACTTTTAGACTTTACTTGAACTTTCTTTTTTAAACTCTAATGAGCAATTTCCTTTATCTTAACTCTTGCTCGGGTTGAAAAAAAATCCCTTTAAGGAAAAATTTCCCCCACATCCCTTACTTCTTAAATATTTTGGCAAACTCTCCCATATTTAAATTCATCGGAGTGGATGCCGCTTCTCGGTTTTCTGCCGTGATTTTGCGATAAATTTCTTCGCGGTGCACAGCCACGCTACGCGGCGCATCAATACCCAGTTTAATGTGGTTCCCATCACATTCTACCACAGTGATCGTGATGTCTTTACCTATTCGAATGGTTTCGCCCACTTTGCGAGTCAATACTAACATGTGGCCCCCCCTTCGTTGAGAATGGGAGTTTTAGTGTTGTACCGATAATCGTCGAGTATCACTTGTATTCCAATTTTTTCATTGATGTTAATCAGCACAGGCCCGAGCATATTTGCCGTCGACAAATTAAACTGAACCTGATTGATCGTCACAATCACATACATCAACAGATCTTCTTTGGTTTTAACACCTATTTCTTTGAGCGAGCCCGGCTGAATTTTGGGATCGTACTGGGCGTCAATGTAAAGGGGATTCAATAATATAAACTTGATATTTTCATCTTCTAAAGCATGCATCCAATGAAAAGGTTCGTGTTC
>JBNKYI010000374.1:0-2952 GCA_050300815.1 Fibrobacterales bacterium | reverse complement strand
GCATTGAATTTATTCTTCAAGCAAGTTGTTTTACACAGAGGTCTTCCTTTTAGTGTGAACATTCCTAATACTACAACAGTAAAAGCGATTGAAAATGCGAGAAAAAAAATGAAGAAAACTTCTAGCTATTCAAATGTAGATGAATTATTCAAGGCGTTGGGTTGAGATGAATGTATCAAGCAGATTTTTGCAATCAGTTTAAAAAAGATTATAAACGTTGTTTAAAAAGGGGGTTGCCTGAAAAGGAAATTCAAAAAGTGATGAGACTAATCATAGAAGGTAAGCCCCTTTTACCAAAACACAAACTCCATCAGCTGGTTGGAAATTTTCAAGATTGTATGGAATGTCATATCAAACCTGACTGGTTGTTGGTTTTCATCCAAGATGAGAAGCTAAAGCGTGTGGAGTTTGTTAGAACGGGAAGTCATTCCGACCTTTTTCGATAGCTTTTTAATCTATCCCCGCGCCCCAAGAAGTCCTAAAAGAATAAACTCAAGATTTTCTGCCAAAAACACTTTCTCTGCAGTGGCGCTCGACTTGTTAAAACTCGTCACGAGGGGCGCAGTGTCTACTTCGTGCTTTACGGCGAGCACCTAAGCATTGACGAGTTTAACTATAAAAGGGGTTCTCTTAGAATAAACCCCTTAGAATTTCACTTTTGCCCGATGTATATGCCATGAAATTTTCTTAAAAAAATGACAGCTAGTTATAAATAAATCAACATGCGGTTGCTCGGACGGTTACTTATAAATTAGTGGCTACTAGCTCCTGAACTCTTCAAAATTTAATATTTGATAGTCTTATATTGTAATGATAAATAAATTCCTTTCTTAGAATTGATGATATTACCGACAAAAGTTCGTTACCCCAACTTCTTACTCATCTCAATAGAATTCTCATACCCTAGCTTTTCATAAACCGGGCGGCCAAATCTAGATGTGTCTAACTTTACTGTGGTCACATCGTTTTCTTTAAACCATACTTCAAGAGCAATAATCAATTCTTTGGCGTATCCCTTATTTCTGTGATCGGGGTGGACATAGACATCCATAATGTAACCAATAATATTGTCTTTAAAATAATAAGACGGAAAGTCGGCCTTAAGAATACCGCCAGCTTGAGCGATCCATTCGCCATTTAGTTGCATCCCCAAATGAATCAATTTTCCTTCAGCCATTTTTTGCGTGTATTCAGAAATAGTCGCTTTGGAAAAATCATCAATCAGTAGATGTGTGGTTCCTATTTTTTCAAACATCTTGTAGCGCATCTCGGCGATGATTTCTGGGTCTTTAATGGTTTATATAATCGGCATTATCTCTCCTATGATTAAAGAGAAATTTATGTATTAAAATTGGGGTGCAGAAGGTGTCATTTTGTCGTCAGGCCACTTTGTCTGAACCATGATTAAAAGTTGTTTAGACTAAGGGTATCATTTCTTTTCTTCTTTATTGTATAAACGAAAACCACCGGCTAAGCCGGTGGTTCCTTTTTTGCGTTGTGGATTTTATGCGTTGTAAGAGCGCGATGAAACTCCCGAACCTTCGCCCGTCCAATCGGTGTGAAAATATTCACCCTTTGGTTTGTCGATGCGTTCATAGGTGTGAGCGCCAAAATAGTCGCGTTGGGCTTGTAGCAAGTTGTGTGGCAAGCGAGCCCGACGGTAGCTGTCATAAAAAGATAAGGCGGTTGAAAATGCGGGAACGGGAATTCCGGCTTCGGTTGCGCGGGCCACAGTGCGTCTCCAAGCGGCCTGAGCATTGTGGATGGCCGAGGCGAAGAAGTCGTCGAGCAAGAGGTTTTCGAGGGTTGGGTTTTTATCAAAAGCGGCCTTGATTTCTCCTAAAAAGCGAGAGCGAATAATGCATCCACCGCGCCACATGAGGGCAATGGCTCCGAAATTTAGGTCCCAGTTGTTTTCTTTACTCGCTTCGCGCAACAACATATAACCTTGCGCATAAGAGATGATTTTTGAAGCGTATAACGCTTGGCGAATGTCTTCGACGATAGCGGCTTTATCTCCACTGATTTGCGAATCGGGGCCTTTGAGAGTTTGACTGGCAACAACCCGTTCTTCTTTAAGGGCACTGATTGTACGGGCAAACACGGCTTCTCCGATTAGTGTGACGGGTATTCCGAGGTCAAGGCAACTGTGGATCGTCCACTTTCCCGTTCCTTTTTGACCCGCGCGGTCGACTATTTTTTCAACCATCGCTTCGCCATCTTCATCGCGGTAAGCCATGATGTCTCGCGTAATCTCAATCAGATAAGAATCGAGCTCTCCTTTGTTCCACTCTCCAAAAATGGCATTCATCTCATCGTGGTTGATCCCTAAGCCTTCGTGCATCATTTGATAGGCTTCGCAAATGAGTTGCATGTCTCCGTATTCAATGCCGTTGTGCACCATTTTAACGTAGTGACCTGCTCCTCCTGATCCCACCCAGTCGCAACAAGGCTCATCGTTTGATTTGGCAGAAACGTCTTGAAAAATGGCTTTGACTTCAGGCCAAGCGCTTTGGTCTCCGCCGGGCATGATTGAAGGGCCTTTACGAGCCCCTTCTTCTCCTCCTGAAATTCCAGAACCGATAAAGCGAATGCCTTTGACTTTGAGTTCGTCATAGCGGCGTTGGGTATCGGGAAAGTGAGAGTTGCCCATGTCGACGATGATATCTCCCTCGTCAATCAAAGGAAGCAATTGTTGAATGACGGCATCAACAGCAGAACCCGCTTTTACTAAAATAACGATGCGCCGGGGTTTTTTAAGACTGTTGACCAATTCTTTAAGGTCGTGAAAGCCGACGATAGATTTGCCCTTGGCTAATCCATTGACAAACTCATCAGTTACCGACGTGGTGCGGTTATAAACAGAGACTTGATAACCGTGGTCGGCCATATTGAGAATTAAATTCTGACCCATGACAGCTAGGCCAATGAGTGCGATGTCTGATGACTCAG
>JBNKYI010000373.1:0-2957 GCA_050300815.1 Fibrobacterales bacterium | reverse complement strand
AAAATCCCCTTGCGGAAATTTTGAAGGAAACCATGCTAAATTCTCTTTTGCAAAGACAATAGAAAGATTCAAAGGAATCACTCGCAAATAATAGGAATGAGAACCTCTATCGAAACGCCTTTCAGCCAGTAATGTCCAAAGCCCTTGCGAGTAGGCAACCCAATGTTGCGAAGCCCGCGCATCTAAATACTTAGATAGTTGACTTGGAATATTTTCGAGCAATTCAACCCAATTCCCCCCTTGGCCCACCTCATCTAAAACACTCCACAACCTGTCGGGCTCCATCTCTTTCTTTGAGGCCCACTCAACAAAAGCCAACTCTCCTGTCGGGCTAAATGCTCTGAAAAAAAAGACCCCTTGAGATGAATCTATTCTCCACACATTTTCTTTAATTTTTAAATATTTTTCAGACAGTTGCTCAGAAGTAGACTGCAACCAATGGATTTCTATTTTTTTTACTTGCAAAGATGAAGAGGCGGGTGATTGCAGAGACATTGGGCTCGCAATCAGCGTTAGTACCATAGCTAAGAGAAAAATGATCGCGCGATTCCTCAATATAATTGCCTTTCGAGTTGGGCTTTGAGTGCCTTAGAATCAGGAACCCCTTTCCAGACCTGCAAAATATAACCATCTGAATCGAGTAAGAAGAGCGTGGGAATCTGAGAAACACCATAAGACTTAGATATTCTTCCGCTGGCATCATTGCCCAAAGGGTAACTGACCTTGTGCTCTTTTTGAAAATCCTTTAAAAGAGCTAGGTTTTCATTAGAGATCCCTATAATTTCGACTCCCCGCTTCGAATATTCGCTATAAACTTGATCAAGAATTTTAGACGTCATTCGGCAAGGTTGGCACCAAGTCGCCCAAAAATCCAGCAAAATGAGTTTCGGTTGGCTTTGTACATTAGACGAATTGGCGTATACCTCTGGCAAATAAGGTTTGCGTGAACCTAAGGCACTTCCCACAAGATCTGAGATATCGTCGGGTCGCCCTTTAAGTTTGACTTCAGCAGAAATTATTTTTCCCTCGCGTCCAATCCTTAGGTGAAGCGCTTCTCCCCCATGGGCTTTCTGAATTTGTTCTTTAATTTGAGCTTTGCTCTGCAAGGCCTTTTGATTCAGTCCAACGATATAATCCCCTGTAATCAAGCCGGCTTCAACAGCCCCCGATTGCGGAAGTACCTTCTCAATTTTAAGACCATAGCCATAACCTTGCTCTTGATAAGACTTAGGCAGTGAGGTCTCTTCTTTCATCAAGATACCCAACCAAAGAGACTCTCCGCAAATCGGACTCACTCCATTAAAAAAAAACAAAAAAACAATCGCCGTTCTAATTACTTTTCTCACGGGAAAGATGACGCTAAAAATCATGCGATGAGGTTCCTTTTATGTTGCGAAAACCCTTTTATTTTCTAAGAGCAAGTGCTTTTGCTCTCATTTTTGCCTTCACTTTTTTTCTTTGTAGCGCGAGTTCAGTGCATGCAGATCCCGCGCTGTGGAAGATACAAAATACCGAGCTCTATTTAATGGGTTCTATTCACATTGCCGACTCGAGTCTTTATCCCTTAGATAGCATCTATGAACAGGCCTTAAATTCTGGCCGGTTTCTCGCCGTCGAAACCGATATCACCTCTCCGCAAGTCTCCTCTGAAATCACCAATTATCTCGCTAATCTCATCGTTAACACCTCTCAACCCCTCGATAAAATCTTAAATCCGCAGGATAAGGTGCAAATGGACACACTTTTAATGCGCTTGGGTATCTCCTTCGAAACTTTTCGTTTTCTCCCCCCTTGGATTACCGCCATGCAGCTAACCCAATTCGAACTCGCCCGTTTGGGATACGACGGCTCACAAGGAATTGATCTTCACTTTATTCAGCGAGCTAAAGAGCTTCACAAAGACGTGATCAGTCTAGAAGATCCCTTATCGACTTTGAAAATTTTTGCCGACTTAAGTGCCGAAGTGCAACGTCAAATGTTAGTCAGCACCTTTTCTGAACTATTAAACTCTTCTAAACTTTTTGAAGAATTATTGAGCGCCTACAAAGAGGGAAATCTAGACCGCATTCATTCTATTCTCATTGATGAATACTATAAAGAACCCGAATTAAAAGGCTTGATGGAACAACTCTTGTACCAACGCAATCAAGGAATGGCCCAAGCCATCATCAAACAAATCAAGATCGAAAATAAGGGAATGATTGTTGTTGGATTAGCCCATCTCGTCGGAGAGCAAAGTATTCTTGAGTATTTAGAAAAAGCGGGATATTCTATTGAAAAGGTGAAATAAAAGACACCTATAAAAATGGTTTTATCCGTAGAAAACTTTTGGAGGAATGACTTTTTAGAGATGGCGTTAAATAAGCTTCATCTGCACATCATCTTCACGAGGATCAGACAGTTTTACGCCGACTCCTAAAAGTCGAACGGGATCGGGTAAGCGTCTTCTCGCCTCTTCGAACAACATCAAAAACTCTTGTGAATCAGGATGAAAAGACTTGACCTCTACGGTGCGAGTTTCAAAAGCCCCCGAACGAATTTTAACCCTTAATCCGCTAACTCTCGATCGGTAATTGGGATTTTTTTCACACCATGCCTCCCATCGTTCAAACCATTTTTTCATAAGTTCAGTAAAATTTTGCACAACTTCATCATCACTTTGCAAGTCATCTTCAAAAGTTCTCTCTAAGCTAAAACTTTTGCGCTGGCGATAGGGTTTCACTTCGCGAAAGTCTATTCCTCGACAATAGTTATAAAGCGAACTGCCAAAATTGCCTAATTTTTGCGTGAGGGTGAATAAATCGTACTGCCGCAAATCCCGACAAGTCTGAATTCCCATTTGAGCCAAGCGAGTTTGTGAAACTCGACCCACACCAAAAAGTTTGCCTACCGGCAAGGGATCCAAAAAATCCTGTACCTCATTGGGTTTAACCACTGTTAAACCATTCGGTTTTTTA